>NZ_JBNDHY010000068.1:0-23475 GCF_056755315.1 Monashia sp. HAY1-2A | reverse complement strand
TCGGCCTGCGAATCCGGGTAGGCGACGGAGAGCAGACGCTGGTCGGGTATGAACCCTCTCGTGGCGCGGTGTATGTCGACCGGACCCGGAGTGGGAAGAACCCTCATCCGGAGTTCCCTGGCCGCCACGAGGGCCCCGTAGACCTCGACGACCGCTTCCTCAAGCTTCGGATCTTCGTTGACAGTTCCTCTGTCGAGGTGTTTGCCGGAGACAGAACCCAACTCACCGATCTGATCCTGCCGTCGGCTGACAGTCAGGGCTTCGCCCCTTACGCCAAGTCGGGTGTCGCGTGGCTCGAGAGCCTCTCCATCTATCCCATCGCGAGGGTGTGGCCGGATGAGGTCGAGCGGATCACGGACGTGATCACCGGAGAATGGGCGAGCACCTCCCGCGGCTTCGTAGGCTCATCGCCGGAGGCTGGTCTGGCGATCATCGAAAGGCCTCCTCCCTCTCCTATCTGGACGATCGAGATCATCGGAACCCGAAACGGCAACCCGACAACACTTCTCGGCGAGGAGGCCGCCGGCCTCGTTATCGGCTTCGACCAGGATCCCCTCAACGGGGCGGTCATCTTGCTCGACCGTCAGGCGCAGGCGCTGACAATTGGACGCGCAAGCCAAGAGCACCCGCACGACGTCATCCCGATGCCGATCGCATCCAACAGGCCGTACACCGTGGCGTTCGAACAAGGACAAGGCCGCACGTGGGTAGTGATCGACGGAGAACCAGTCATCGCACTCCGAGAGGACGTGCGCGCCTCTGGTGCAGTTGCCCTCTATGTCCGAAACGCCGAGGCAATGTTTGTGAACAAAGGTCTCCTGCATGCACAGGCGGTTGACATCTGATCTGTGGCGCTGCGAGCGGTCGCTGGAAGGATGTGCCGCCTGCCAAGCCCTCCCCAAAGGCCCTGTGACGATGTGTGGTGAGCGTCGCCCATGGCCCTGAGCCGGACCACTGGGTCAAGCAGATTGCAGCGACTTGGCACCTGAGTCGTGCCTTCGTCCTCAAATGTCGGAATCGGCTTCGTGATGGCAGCGGCGGTGTATATGTCGCCTGTGTGGCCTTGAGGTGAACAAGACGCGCAGGCGCACGCTGCGCCACGCCTGCGCCCAACTCAAAACTCACCAGCAGTTTGACCGGTAGCCGCGAGTTAAGTAGCGCCGCGACGGGTCCCTCGCCAGCCATCCAGCCTGCCGCTGGTTGCAGACCTGGAGGGAGATGCCCCGCGGCGGCGGCCGTCCGGGGCCTGCCCGACGACCCTGGCACGCGGAGGCCACGCAGACCTGCGCCAATCCCTGCCACAGATCCCGTTCCTCCGACGGTCCCGCCTTCCACCGCGCCTCCAGAACCTCGTGAGCCGAGAACGAGCGGCCGGCGACGACGAGCTCTCGGGCCACCTTGAGCGTCTGCTCGGGAGGTAACGGCTCCTCCGACACCGGCTCGACACCCTGAGTGCCATAGGGAAGGGGGCGACCCAAGGCGTCGCGAGGCCGTGCCTGACGAGCTCGACCCTCGGCGTCCCGGTCACGATCAGCTGCTGCCATGGGGCCAGTCTCGCAAGACCGGCGCGGCATACAACGCCGCCAGCCGCCCATTGACGGTCGGCTAGCCCCGGGCGGTGCGTCACTGGGCGTTCGACCGTGGAATGAAGGCGCCATGCCCATCGATCCAGGCACTACCTCCGCTTGGGCAGGGGAGTAGCCGCTCGAGGCGGCTCGTCATCGGTGCCTACCTCCACTTGAAGTGGACGAAGACGCGACCGAAGTTGTTGGAGTCCTTTTCGACCCGGTGGTAGAGGGCCTTGATGTCCTTTCGATCCAGGAAGCGCAGAACCCGCTTCTTGAGCTGACCGGATCCTTTCCCTGGGATGATCTCCGCCAAGGGCGCCTTCTTCTCGATGGCCTCATCGATGATGGCCTTGAGTGCTCGCTCGATCTCGTCCCCGCGGTTGTAGATGTCGTGCAGGTCGAGTTTGAGCTTCATCCCGGGATCCTCCTCCCATCGCGTCGGCAGCGCCGGGCACCCAGCCGCTGCCGTCCGTTGCACGGGGCCGGCCACCTTCGGCGCCCCGATGCATGCGGCGGTTGCGGGCGAGGGCCCCGAGGTTCGTCGCCAGCACTCAACGTCCCCGCCTTCCACGGTCTGGAGGTCGATCCGCAACTGCAACACACCGAGCGGCACCCACGACGGAAGGCCGAGAAGCAGCGACCCGGGCGAGTCCCGGTATCCGGAGCAGCATGTGCTGGAGGAGGAGGGAGTCGCGTCATAACGCCGCTGGTGACCAACTCGCTGACGACCAGCTGCACCATGCCCATCGCTCGCTCCGACACCGGCAGCGCGTGTCGGGCCTTCACCGTGGTGCGGAAGTCGCGGGCCATGGCGCGGGCTCGGCGATCTCCGCGCTGTTCCCGAAGGCGGCACCGGCCCTGACCAGACGGTCGGCAAGCGGGTCCCGGCCCTCGTTTGGGCAGCAGCATCCATGGAACCCATCACGGCCGAATCGCGCAGCAGTGCCCACCCCGCACCCCCCGGAACTCCACGGCACGCGCCAACACACGAGGTCAGGGCGGCGCGTAAATCTACCGGCCATGTCTCCGGCGTCGAAGTGGGCCGACCGCATCAGATGCCTGTGCAACGAGGCCGGCCGTGCCCTTCTCAGTGGTGGTGCGGGCGAGGCAGCAGGGCGAACGCGCTCTCCGCGATTGAGGTCAGGCGGGCGGGACTGTGGCCGTACGCGCCTACGACATCGGTCCCGCGGATGATGGTCAGCAGAAGGTAGGCAAGGTCGTCGGGATCTGCGTCGGGGTCGATGTCGCCGTTGCGCTGCGCCGCTCGCACACACTCGGCCACCGCTGTCGCGACCACGGAGAAGCAGTCGTTGGCGAGGCGTTGCACCTCGGGGTCGGAGGCGCCGAGCTCCAGGGCCATCTTGGCGGCGAAGCAGGCCGCCGCCGCCCGGTCGGGGGCGGGGGGCACGTCGGCGGCGAGTGGCACCCCGTTGACGGCGCGGAGCAAGTACCCGTGCAGTCGTTCCATGGCGCCCTCGTCCGGTCCCGCGAGCGCCTTCGGCGCAAAGTGCCCCAGCCGGGCGAAGTACCCGGCCATGGCCTGCAGCAGCACGCCGTGCTTGCCGTCGAACGCGGCATAGAGGCTGCCACGGCCCAGGCCGGTGGCGGCGCTGATGTCGTCGACGCTCGTGCCGTTGTAGCCCGTGACGCGGAACTGCCGCTCGGCGGCATGCAGGACGTGGTCCCGGTCGAAGCTTCGTGGTCTCCCCATACACATGAAGGTACGGCCCACCTGCAGTATTTGACAACTCAGTACAGAACGGCTTAGGTTTTCGACTGTTCAGTACAGAACCATCTTGGCGACCCCAACTGGGCAGGACGCAGTCATGCCCCCAACCGAAGGAACCAGCATGCAGACAGCTCTCCCAGTTGCCCTTGTGACGGGCGCCTCCTCCGGGATCGGGCGGGCGGCAGCACTCGCCCTCGTGGGCGCGGGCTTCGCGGTCGTCGGCACGAGCCGCAACGCGGCGAACGCCGCACCGCTCGCCGGGGTGACGTTCCTCGATCTCGACGTGGCCAGCGACAAGTCGGTCCGCTCCCTGGTCGAGGAGGTGATCGGGCGGTTCGGCCGGATCGACGTCCTGGTCAACAACGCTGGCGTGGGCGCGGTCGGCGCCGGTGAGGAGAGCTCGGTAGACCAGACCAAGGCGGTCTTCGACATCAACGTCTTCGGCCTGATGCGGATGACCAACGCAGTGCTGCCCCACATGCGCGCTCAGGGCAGTGGCCGCGTGGTCAATGTCTCCTCGGTACTCGGTCTGATCCCAGCTCCCTTCATGGCTGTCTACGCCGCCACCAAGCATGCGGTCGAGGGCTACTCCGAGTCCGTCGACCATGAGCTTCGCGAGCACGGCATCCGGATGCTGCTGGTCGAGCCGGCGTACACCAGCACGAGTTTCGAGGCGAGCAGCCTGGCACCCGACTCGCCCCTGCCGATCTACGCCGCACAGCGGGCGGCCTCCCGAGACGTGCTGGCCAGGGCCGTGCGCAACGCCGACGACCCGGACGTTGTCGCGAAGGCGATCATCGCGGCCTCCACCGATGCCAAGCCCAAGCTCCGCTACACCGCCGGCTCGATGGCCGCACGGGTCAGCCTCCTGCGCCGGATCGTGCCCTCGCGCGCCTTCGACAGACAAGTCCGCAAGCTCAACCGACTGGCCGGTTGACCCCGCAGGACACCCGGCGCCAGAGGAGACGCACATGTCCACAGCCAAAGACACCGAAGCCAACATCAGAATCTCTCGTCCGACCGCTCGCGGAACGGGTCGCGGCATGGGCCGAGTAGCGGACCACGCGACCCTCGCGGCGACACCACCGGGATGGGCCACCCAGAACTCGAAGGGCTGACCGAACCATGACTGAAAGTGAAAGGCAGGAGACCATGGCTGCGACGACTCCTCCGTACGAGAGCGACGCACTGGCCGAGGAGACCGTCGACGCGGTGGTGATCGGCGGGGGCGCCGCAGGGCTGAACGGTGCACTGATCCTCGCCCGCTCCCGCCGCTCGGTCGTCGTGATCGACAGCGGCTCCCCGCGCAACGCGCCCGCGGAGGCCGTGCACGGCCTCATCGCCCTGGACGGCACCCCGCCGTCCGAGATCCTACGGCGGGGCCGGGAGCAGGTGCGCCAGTACGGCGGACGCGTCGTGTTCGGCGAGGTGGTCTCGGCCGAGTCTGCCGCCCCGTCGGCGGACGGGGACCTGCGGTTCACCGTCACCCTGGCCGACGGCCGCAGCATCACCGCCCGCCGCATCCTGGTGGCCACCGGCCTCGCCGATGTGCTGCCGGAGGTGCCCGGGCTCGCCGAGCACTGGGGGCACAGCGTGGTGCACTGCCCGTACTGCCACGGCTGGGAGGTGCGTGATGAGCCCATCGGCATCCTCGCCACCGGCCCGGTCTCCATCGACCACGCGTTTCTGTACCGTCAGCTGACCGAGGACCTGACCTACTTCACCCACGGCACTGACCTGGATGAGGACAGCCGCGCCCGCTTCGCTGCCCGGGGCATCCGCATCATCGACACCCCGGTCACCGAGGTCGTCAACGACGAGCACGGTGCCCTCGCCGGGGTGCGCCTGGCCGACGGCCAGGTCGTGGCCCGCCGCGTCCTCGCGGTCCTCGCGCAGCTGCAGATCCGCGCCCAAGGCCTGGAAGGTCTGCACCTGCCGGTGCAGGACCTGCCGAACAAGGGTCGCGGATTCGCCTCCGGCGTGGCCGGCTCCACCGAGGTGCCGGGTGTGTGGGTGGCCGGGAACGCCACCGATCTGGTCGCCCAGGTCGGGGCCTCCGCAGCGGCCGGCGCGCTGGCCGGCGCCGACATCAACAGGATGCTGGCCATCGCGGACACCGACGCGGCCCTCCAGGGGATCGCCGAGGTAAGCCCAACAGGCGCCGCACGATGATCATGAGCCATGAGATGTCAGCCCGTCACCCGCTCGCCTCACCTTTATCGGCGAGGAAACCGATCAGTATTCCAAACGGTTTCAGCCATGCCCAGCAAGCAAGGGGAAAAGCTACCCCAGCCCAAGACGCAAAAAACCTATGGTTCCCGCTCAACTAGCCTGCTACACAGTGGATCACGGTGAACGCCGCAATCGTGATCAGTGAGGCCGGCGCCTAGAGGCCATCGTCGTGCACGGCGGGTTGCGGTGGGCTGGGGAGGTGTCATGAATGGCACGGACGAGGCGGGCCCCAGCGGCACCACCTCGGTCAGGGCCGTGGTGCTCGATGTCGTGATCGTTGTCGTGCTCCGGTGGGTGCTATGGGTCACCGTCGATGCAGAGGCCGAGAAGGTAGTGGCGGCATCCGGTCACGGACGGCTTGGGGTCATGGTCATCGAAGGCGTCCGGCCCGCCAGGGGCACGGACATCCCGGTCGGCACGTTCATCGAGTTGGACGGCACCAGGACCACTCCGGTCGCGTGGCAGGATCGTCCGGCCGCCGTGGGTGACCGCAGGCAGGGGGTTCGTGTTGGAGATCGGGCGTGGGCGCCCGGGGTGCGGCTTGGAATCTGGGATGTACTCGTGGCCGCCACCGTGATGGGCGTGTTCGTGTGGCGGGTGCTCAAGCTGGTGCGCCACTGGCAGGGGCTCCCGGCCGACACCGCCCGCCTGGCGGGACCGGCATAGCCCGCCTCAGCCAGCATCCGGCGGCAGCGGCACCGGATCAACCACGCCGCCGAATGCCTCATCCGCCCCTGTCCGACGAGAGACCAGGAGGGTCCGCACGAGTGGGGACCACGAGCACGCGTTGGGAGTAACGAATCAACAGCGACGCTCGACCTGAGGGCAGCGCCAGATGCCAGCGTCATACCGCCGCGATCAGCGCATCCTGCCGCTTCGTGAACTGCCGCCACCATCCGAATCAACGAAGCGCCCCCTGTGCGGTGTGAGCCGGCGTGCAAATTTCAGGCGACGCCCTGCAGTGCCTTCCCGGGCCTGTTATCGCGGTCGCAGTTCCGGGCACGAGGCCAGCGCGGCCATGCCAAATCGCGTCCGAATCGAGGTCGTTGCCGCCTTCAGGTCACTTTTCAAGCCCCGTCAGGGGAGTTGCGGATCTACTTGGCCTCGCTCGTAACGTTGTCGAAATCCCTGTGCTCCGCAGCCTGGCCCGACTGCGGGATGCTCGCCTCGAGGCGTGTGCCACCTTCGCACGGGCTCGTCACGACCAACCGGCCGCCCATCGTCTCGATCCGGTCGGTCAGGCCGAGCAGGCCTGAGCCGGACGGATCCGCCCCGCCGACCCCGTCGTCGTCGACGACTGCCACGATCAGGTCCGGTTCGCTGGTGATGGTCACGCGGCAGCGGGTCGCGCGGGCGTGCTTCGCCACGTTGGTCACCGCCTCGGAGCAGAAGAAGAGCAGCGCTCCCTCGACCGCGTCGGGGAGGCGTCCGGCATGCACTCCGACATCTAGCCGGAACGGGAGGTGGCCTGCCATGTCACGCACCGCCGCGTCGAGGCCACCCTCCACGAGCGCCTCGGGGCGTACCCCCTTGGCGAACGTCATGAGGTCCTGCTGCGCACGCACGACCTCCTGGCGCACGAGAGCAAGGTGCGGGTCACTCGCAGGTCCGACCACGACGTGGTCCAGGAGGTCGGCGACACGGGCGAGCCGTCGTTGCGCGCCGCCGGCGAGCTCGTCGGCGATCTGCGCCCGCTCGTCTCCGACAGCCGCGACGATGCGTCGCCTCGACTCGCTCAGCTCGTCCACGCGCGAACGGATGTCTGCGAGCATCTGCGCGTTGGTCATGGCGAGCCTGGCGGCCGTCGCGACTCCGCTCACCAGCCGCGGGTCCTCGAGCAGTGCCCGGTCGTGGACCAGCACGGCGACCGGTCGGCCCTGGTCGTCGATGGGGGTGGCCGTGCGCTCATGGTCCTCCACCGGCAGCTCGACGGGCTCACCCTGGTCGTCGGCGTATGCCGCCCGCTCCGCGATCCAGTAGCCGACCGTGAGACCGGGGTCGCCCAGGGCTCGACGCAGCCGTCCGGTCAGCCCGCTCGTGTCGGAGGTTCCCCCGAGGTCGGCGACGAGGTCGCTCAGGGTCGACTCGGTCCAGCGACCCCAGCGCAGGTCGGCAGCCAGCACGACAGCGGCGCCCGCGACGACGGCGTCGTATGCCAGCAGGACGGGCACGACGATGTCCCAGGCCAGCAGCTGGTTGAGCGCGCTCGTCACGAGCACGGCGGAGAACCCGAGGGCAGCCCACAGGGCCGGCCGTCCGGCCTTGCGGGCGGGGCCTGTGGTGCGCACGAAGACGTCGATCGCCGCTGCGGCGACCAGCAGCGCGAGTACGAGGGTGAGTGCGGCGGTCGGCACGAACGCCTCGACAATGCCCAGGGCGTACGCCGCCCCGACGACAGCCGTGACGTAGCGGCGCCTCGAGTGCCCCGTCGGGTAGGTGAGGTGCAGGTGCACCAGCGGACCACGGTGGAGGAAGACGGCTGCGGGCAGGACGCTGCCGACCAGCCACGTCGCCCCGACGAGCAGGATCAGCCGGGCGACCCTGCCGAACCGCAACGACGCGAGGCCGGCAGCGATCACGACAACCCCGACCAGCAGGTCGATTGCATGAAGTAGACCGATCTCGGCCATGGGTTACCCGGTTAACCGGCCCAGCGCAGAGCCGCTGAGCTCGCTCTTGTCGACGAAGCCGCGAGCGGGGCTGTCCGCGATACGCGCACCGTAGGAGCTGCGGCTGCGCGTGGAGGTGAGCACTACGGCGCATCTCGGAGCTTTCTCCACGATGCGCTGGGACACGGCGAACCCGTCGACGTCCGGCAGGACGAGGTCGAGCAGCACGACGTCGGGCAGCAGGCGGCATACCAGCTCAGCACCGGAGGAGCCGTCCGCGGCCTCCCCCACGACGTCGTAACCCTCTGCCTCGAGGAGAGCTCGTGCGAAGGCTCGGAAGCCGGCGTGGTCGTCGATGATCACGAGGGTGCGTGTCATGGCGCCTTCCTCGTCAAGGTCCACGGGTGCAGGGTCCACACGACTCTGGCGTCACACGGCCAGGAGCCCACGGGTGTGAGCGTGAGGGTCCTGCCGTCGAAAGTGAAGGTGGCGGTCAAGAGGTCCCGGCGTTCAGTACCGGCCGGATAGTTTGCCGTGCTCTTGAGATCGGTCAGCTCGAAAGTATTGCCCTGCACTCGGTAGCTGCCTACCCATCCCATGCGGCCGATCGCCGCAGCGCTGACTTCGCTCTCGTACTCCGTCACTGATCCGCCGTCGAGCGTGAACCTCAGATACCAAGTCAGGGGGTGGCTGGGCGCGTCGAAGACCTCCCGGTTGAGATGGTGTTGCCCCGGCTGGCCGTCGCAGAGGTGGCGGTCGTCGGGGGAGAGCACCGTCTCGTACGTCCCGTCCGGCACTATCGACTCACGTGGCTGAGCCGGGAGGGACCGCCGAACCCAGGGATTGGTCGTCCAGACGGCGGCGTCGCCGCAGGAGCCGCCGGTCATGTCGCGCAGCCGCAGGGCAGTCCCGTCGAAAGACCACCTCGCGGTGAGGTTGTCGATCTGGACCCGGTCGCGGAAGGTGGAGTAGACACCGATGTAGACGACCTGCTGGGGCGCAGTCTGGCTGTCGATACGTTGACGCATGGTGAGTCGGTCGCCAAGTACCTCGAGCGAGTACCACGACTGGCGCCCGGGTGTGCCCTGCGTCGAGCCGTCCGTGCACTGCGACCTCACGTCGTTCTCCATCACCATCTCGTAGGTCCCGTCGGGGAACGACCCATCGCCGACGCCGGATCCATGCGCTGGACAAACCGAGACGTCCGGCGGCGCGGCGACGGCGGCCCGGAGAGCGGTGAGCCGGTCGAGCATCCGGGCATTGCCCGGGTCGTGCGCAATGTCGTCGTAGACCGCTTGGACGAGCCGGCGCAGGGCGGCAAGCTGCAGGTCTGACGAGGGCAGGAACGCGACACCCTGGCCACACAGCTTGGCGACGGCGGAGTCTGCCTCGCTCCGCGTCACGGCGAGGGCCGCCGGGATCGCGGTCCTGGCGGCGTTGCGCAGGACCTCCCGCTGGGGGTCGGTCAGCGCACGGTAGGACGCCTCGTTGAGGACCACCGCCATGGCTTGGGGCCAGAGGTTGACGTTCGCGGAGACGTACTTCGCCTCGAGTCCGTAGAAGCCGCCGACGATGTTCTCGACCTGCTGCTCGTACGCGTCGACCCCGGCGAGGTTCCCGCCGGACGGCATTCGTGTGAAGGTCGCCCCGAGGGCTATCGCCGTGGCCTCCGGTATCTCACCGCCCTGGATCCCCAAGTCGATGTCGCGGAAGTCCGGGCGCTCTCGGAACGGTTTGCGCACCCCGAGCACCTTGCGCATCGGACCCGGCAGGACGGCGACCGCCACCATGCCGTGCCCCTCGAGGCCGCGCGCCATCTCAAGCGGGATCCCCTCCGAGAAGATGCGGTTTTGCACCGCTTGGCTGTCGACGAGCAGCGGCGCCATGAGCGGCTGGAACGAGGTCACGCCGATCAGGTCGAGCGACCGCACGCCGACCCAGGCACCCGGCAGACGACCGCTCGTCACGTCCTCGAGGGTGTGCTTCTCGAAATCGACCTCGCCCTTACGCCAGTAGTCCTTGAAGTGAAGGCGCAGGGACCCGTGCGACTGCTTCTGCACCTCTGCGGCATACGCCTGGACCTGCAGGGGCGCACCGTCGTTGAGCTGAGCGATCTCCAGCACGGTGACCTCTTGGAGGCCTCCGCCACCGGCCCGGTTGGGTGTAGACGAGGTGCAACCCGCGAGGCCCAGTACGACGGCAGTCACGAGCGCCAGGGTCGACCTCGTATCTCGGGTCATGGCCGGCACTTCCCTTCGGTGCCTGAAGGCTCTGATTGTCTCGCTTCGAGGCCAGTGTCGTCCCCCCAACCGGTCAGGCGAATCAGTGCCAACACTGAGTCACGGAACGCGCCCCGGGTGGATTCTGGATCCCATGAGGGCTAGGCAGAACGTGCGATTGACTTCCTCGCGGCGGATCGCCGCAGGGCTGGTCGCCGCGCTCACGTAGCGATGTCGTAGGGAAGAAGCCATGGGTGCGGCAGTAGGCCGGCCTTCGGGCCAACCTCCGGCGGTGGCGATCCATGCCACCCAGGTCATGTGGTCTGTCGTGGCCCTCGCTCTCGTGGCGAACGTTGCGTGGCTGACGATGCGCGTGGTCGCCGCGTCGCCGGGCTTCTCCGACAGCGGCGACTCGACCCTGTCCGAAGTTGCTCTCAACGGCACGGTGGCACTGCTGGCCTCCGCGGGGATCGTGCACCTACTCACCCGACCGGCGAACCCGTTTGGTTGGCTGCTGATCCTCGTCGCCACCCTCCTGCTCGCCACGGAGTGGGACATCCCCGGCGCGACAGCGGCCGGGTCGCTTTCTGCTGCAGTGTTTTCGCTGGGTCTGCTTCTCACCATCGCCGTGCCGGCCGCCGCGACGTGGGCGGTGCTGGCGTTCCCGTCCGGACGTGTGGGCGGCCGAGTGGAGCGTTGTCTGCTCGTTGCCGGGGCCCTCGTATTCGTCGGCGCGCTGGGACTCGTGCCTGCTCTGTTCCTCGACCCACAGGCCCAGGGCTGCTCGGACTGCCCGACGAACCTGCTTCTGGTGCGGGACGACCCCGACCTGGCAGCGGCGTCGTCGCGACTGGCGATGGCGGCCGCTCTCGCGTGGGCCACCATCACGATGCTGCTCCTCCTCCTTGGCCTGGCACGGATGAGGCCCGCGTCGCGCCGGGCGCGCGGCGCGGTATGGACGATCGGCTTCCTCTACCTGCTAGCCGTCTCGGCGCAACTCGTCCGGAGCCTGGACCGCGGCTTCGTGGCTGGATCGTCGACGGACCAGGGCCTGTGGTGGGTGCAGCTCGCAGGCCTGGCCGCGCTGGCCCTCGCCGTCGCCTTCAGCCTGCTGCGAGCGCGAGCCATGCGGCGCAGCGTCACCGGCCTGGTCGTCGACCTGCACCGTGAGGTGGCGGCCGGCGGCATGCGCGAGGCTCTGGCCGAATGGTTGCACGACCCGTCGCTGCAGGTCGCGTATCCGGTCGACGGGACCTATCGCGACGTGGACCTCGCGTCGGTGGACGTGACGGCCGGGCCCGGACGGGTGACGAGCCGGCTCGTCGAGGACGGCCAAGAGATCGCGGTTCTCGTGCACCGCCCCGGCCTGTTCGACAACCCGGATGCCGTTCGTGAGGTCGTCACGGCGGCTCGGTTGGGCCTGGAGAACGAGCGGCTGCGCGCCGAGGGACTCGCCCAGGTGCGCGCTCTGGCCGACTCGCGCGTGCGCATCATCGAGGCGGGAGACCGGGAGCGGCGCAGGCTCGAGCGCGACCTGCACGATGGCGCCCAACAGCGCCTCGTGGGCCTGTTGCTGGGTCTGCGCCTGCTGCGGACGACGACCGGAGAAGGACACCACGGCGAGGTGGACGAGGCGGAGGCGGAGATCCGGGCGACGTTCGAGGACCTCAGGGAGCTGGCCAACGGACTCCATCCGCACGTCCTGCTCACCGAGGGGTTCGCCGGCGCATGCGCGGTCTTGAGCGAGACCATGGACGTCCGTGTCGTCGACGTCCCGGACCGGCGGTTCCCCGCGGTGGTGGAGACGACGGCATACCTGCTCGTGGCGAGGGCGGCGGCCGCGGGACCCACCACGGTGTATGCCGTGCACGACGGTGACGCTCTACGGGTCCGCGTGGATGTCGCTGCGGCGGATGTCGGCCTCGACGGCCTGGAGGACCGCGTCAACGCGCTCGGCGGACACCTCGATGTCCTGCCCGACGACAAGGACCGCCGGATCGAGCTCGAGCTGCCGCTCGCGGCGACGGGGGCCAGCCCGGGGGCCATCCTCGGGGACGGTGCCCCGAGGTGACCTGTGCGCAGGTAGGGACCGAGCCAAGGTGTCTCATTCACGAGAAGGAGGCTTCGTGCGAGCCGTTGTGGCCGACGACACGCTGCTGACGCGCGAAGGCGTCGTTGCGCTGCTCACGTCCGGTGGAGTCGACGTGGTGGGCCAAGCCGGTGACGCCATCACCCTCATGAACCACGTGCGCGTCTATCGGCCCGATGTCTGCGTCGTGGACATCCGGATGCCTCCGACGCACACCGACGAGGGGATCGTCGCAGCGGCCGCGATCCGGTCCGAGTTCCCCGACACCGGGGTGCTGGTGCTGTCGCAGTACATCGAGTCGGCGTACGCGTTGCGTCTGATCCAGGACCAGCCCGAAGGTATCGGCTACATCCTCAAGGAGCGGATCTTCTCGGGCGACGTCCTCGTCGACAGCCTCCGGCGGGTGGCCGAGGCCGAGACCGTCGTCGACCCGACGATCGTCGCGCGGCTGCTCCACCGGCGTCGCACCGATGATCCGGTCCAGGCGCTCAGCGAGCGAGAGCGCGCGGTCCTTGCTCTGGTCGCCGAGGGCCTGACGAACCAGGGCATCAGCAGGCGGTTGTTCATCACCGACCGGACGGTCGAGGCGCATGTGCGCCAGATCTTCACGAAGCTGGGGCTCGACGAGTCGTCGGAGAACAACCGCCGTGTGCTGGCGGTGCTGACCTACCTGCGTAGCGCCTGACCGAGGAGCTGGAGGTCCGGTTAGGACTGACCGACTCCGGTGAAGGAACCTGCGACCTCCGCTGTGCGCCGTGTGAAGTGGACCGCGGTGCCATTGCGCCCTTCACGTCCCCTCGCGATGCCACCGATGCGGGGAAACACCAAGGTGGCGGTATGCGGATCGAGTGGTGGTCCGAATGTGGGAAGTGGCCTCCAAGTCGACTCTGGAAGTGGGACATCCGCAGCCCATCCCAACACCACATCGCTTGGCTCCCAGGCGAATTCGTCCTTCCAGGAGAGTGCCATGAACCTTCGCAACGCCGCCATCTCAGTCGTCGTCTCCGGCCTGTTGGCCATTCCGGCCGCCGCCACCGCTTCGCCAGCGCCGGATCCACCGACACGCGACGCGACTGACACGGTCCAGGTGGCCATCGACCAGCTCAACGAGGCCTACGCCCAGGCGCGGCTCTCGGACAAGCGCAGCATCCACAACGAGATCGTCCTGTTGGTCAACGTCGGCCGGGCAGCGCTCTGAGAACCCAGCCTCCAGCCCCGACGCCAGATGCCCGGACCCTGCAGAGCGCAGGTCCGGGCCTCTCCTGTGCCTGACCCGTTGATGTTCGCCGTGACGAATCGTCTGGACAATGGATCGACTTTTAGGCCTGAGCACACCGCACGGACGTGCCCAAGTAGCCGTCCTCAACAAGCCGACCTGTAGCTGTGGCGGGAGGCGCGTCTTACCGCCGCCACTGCCCTGGCGACCGCCTGGCTGCCATCACCGAGCGTCATCATGATGGCGTCACCGCGTGGGCTCAGGCCCGTCACCTTGCGCATGAAGACGAACTGGGCGCCGAAGAGCGAGGCCTACTCCCAGGCCCGCAACGCCAGTTCACCGCCGCTGATCCCCCGAGGGAAGCCCAGGTAGTTGCGGATCATGGAACTCGTACCGGCTTGCCCCCCGATCGCCAGCGGCTCGAAGACCACCGTGCGCAACCCCTCGGACGCCCCGTACACCGCGGCTCCCAGACCTGCAGGACCGGCCCCGGCTACGGCGAGGTCATAGACCCCGGGCGAGGGCTGGGTCTCGATCCCGTGCGCGGCCGCCACGTCGGCGAGGCTGGGATCGTGCTGCACCGAGCCGTCGTGGTGGATCACTGCAGGGAGGCGCTGCAGGTCAAGCGCGAACTCGTCGATGAGCCGCAGGCCGGGCTCGGAGTCGGCGGCGTAGAACTCGAACGGCACGCTGTTGCGGGTGAGCAGGTCACGAAGCTCGTGACTGCGAGGGGCCCTTGCTGGCCCGACGGGAGAACGGCCGTGCCCAAAATCGACAGCCTCCAAGGCACGGTGGGTGACCTCCGAGCCGCCGACCCGACGCTTCACTGTCCGCACGCCTCCGGACCGCATCAGGGCGCCCGCGTCGCTTCGTGATGGCGTTCGGCCACCCTTGACCCGGCCTCTCCGACGCGCTGGCTCCGCTAACGGGTCGGTGGCTCTTTCTGGCCCTCCTACGATGCGCCCATGATCCGAAGGCGCGCGTACCCCGTGCGCATCTACAGCAAGACCGCCCGGCGACGATCACGACCGACCCCGAACGCCGCCGCGCAGTCCTCGAAAGCGTGCGTGACACGGTGGCCGCGACTGTGTAGATCCAAGCGCAGGTGGTGCCTGTCGCTGGTCGCTGCGACGTTCTGGGCGCGGCTGCCGCCAACGAGGTCGCCCTTCCCTGGCGCGACGAGCATCCACGGGTCGCGACCGGATGCCCGGGCTCACGCGTGCTGAGGAGCCGGCGTCCTGACCGGGGCCTCGGCTTGGAGGTGGTAGGGCAGGGTGACGACGACGCCGGGCACGGTGAGCAGCCGCAGCTTGATCCGCACGGCGCTCTGGTTGTGCAGCAGCCCCTCCCACCATCGGTCGACGACGTACTCGGGGATGAAGACGACCACGAGGTCACGCGGGTTGTCGGTCCTCATCCGCAGCACGTGGTCGATGATCGGGTCGGTGATGTCGCGGTGGGGCGAGTCCAGCAGCGTGAGGGCGACCGGCAGGTCCTGCGCTACCCAGTCCCGCTGGAGCTCGCGCACCTCGTCCGGGTCGACGCAGACGGTGAGCGCGGTGAGGCTCGAGGGGCGTGTGGCGCGGGCGTAGGAGATCGCGCGCAGGACCGGCTCGTTGACCTTCGATACGAGGACGACGGCGTGGACGCGGCTCGGCAGCACGCGCGACTCGGAGGCGGGGCGCAGCTCCTCGGTGACCTTGGTGTAGTGCCGTGACACCCACCGCATGATCAGGCACAGCAGTGGGACCGCGATGACGACCAGGTAGGCGCCGCCGGTGAACTTGGTCGCGAGGACGATGACCAGGACCAGTCCGGTGAACGTGGCGCCGACCGCGTTGATGGCCCGGGCCACGTTGATCCGGGTCCGGACGCCGGGCGCGATGACGACGTCGAGCTGACGGTTCCAGTGGCGCACCATGCCCAGCTGGCTCAGCGTGAAGGAGGTGAAGACGCCGAGGATGTAGAGCTGCAGGAGCTGGTCGACGTCGGCGCGGTAGACGGCCAGGAGCAGTCCGGAGACCAGCGCGAGGGCGACGATGCCGTTGCTGTAGGCGAGGCGGTCACCGCGGTGGCCTGACGATGGTGCTGCGCCTTCCCGCGGCCCAGGGGGTGCCCGAGGCCTCTGACGCCGACCGCGCCGACCGCGCGACCGCGCCGACGGCGCCGACGGCGCCGACGGCACAAACCATCACAGCGACGGCAGTGATTCCACCGACGCCGCCCAGGCAGGTGACCGGTGAGACGCGTCCTCGTCGTGGACGACGAGCCACAGCTGCTGCGTGCGCTGCGCATCAACCTCACGGCGCGGGACTACGAGGTCCACGTGGCCGCCTCCGGTGCGGAGGCGCTGCGGGTCGCCGCGGAGGTCGAACCCGACGTCGTCGTGCTCGACCTCGGGCTGCCCGACCTCGACGGCGTCCATGTGATCGAGGGCCTGCGGGGGTGGACCGACGTGCCCATCATCGTCCTGTCCGGCCGGCAGGGCGGACCCGACAAGGTGGTCGCGCTCGACGCGGGCGCCGACGACTACGTGACGAAGCCCTTCGGCATGGACGAGCTCCTGGCGCGCATCCGCGCGATCACCCGACGGGTCACGGGCGGCGAGCCGCAGGTGGTCCCCACGACGGTATTCGGCGACGTCACCGTGGACCTGTCCGCGAAGGTCGTGACCCGGGCGATGGCATCCGGCGAGCCCGAGCGGGTCCGCCTCACGCCGACCGAGTGGGCCCTGCTCGAGGTGATGGTCCGCAGCCCGGGCAAGCTGCTGTCCCAGCGTCACCTGCTCACCGAGGTCTGGGGCGCGGCCTACGTCAACCAGCCGGCGAACCTACGCCTCTACATGGCGCAGCTGCGCCGCAAGCTCGAGCCCGAGCCGAGCCATCCGCGCTTCCTGCTGACCGAACCGGGCATGGGCTATCGCTTCCAGCCGTGAAGCATCACGACCCTCAGCCGCCCCGGGCGCTCCGGCGGTGACGGTGAGCACGGCGCCCGACGTCATCACTCGCCGCGAGGTGGACGACGGCAGGGGCACAGCCCCAGCACGGCCGCGGTCCGCTCGACCTGGAGCACGCTGGTGAGCGGGTGACCTGGTCGCTTCCTGCGTGGGTCGGGGCACATGCCGGCCTTGGTTGTCTCCGACGCAGCGCGGCGGGCGAGCAGGGGCTTGACGTTGACGCTGCGTCAAGGTTGGACGCTTGCCTCATGACCATGACACCAGCCATCGACATCGTCGGACTGACCAAGTCCTACGGCGACCACGCGGTGCTCCGGGGCGTCGATCTGAGCGTCCCGTCCGGCACCATCTTCGCGCTGCTCGGCTCCAACGGCGCCGGCAAGACCACCACCGTCAAGATCCTGTCGACCCTGCTCAAGGCGGACGACGGGACCGCCACCGTCAACGGGTTCGACGTCGCCACCCAGCCCGCGAAGGTCCGCGGGTCGATCAGTCTCACCGGGCAGTTCGCCGCCGTCGACGAGGTCCTCACCGGGCGGGAGAACTTGCTGCTCGTAGCTCAGCTGCGACGACTCGAGGACCCGGGCGGGGTCGCGGACGGGCTGCTGACACGGTTCGCGCTGACCGACGCGGCCCGGCGCAGGGTGGCGACCTACTCCGGCGGCATTCGCCGTCGCCTCGACATCGCCATGAGCCTGATCGGCAACCCGCCCGTGCTCTTCCTCGACGAGCCGACGACCGGGCTCGACCCGCAGTCGCGGATCGAGGTGTGGAAGACCGTCCAGCAGCTCGCCGGCCAGGGGACCACGGTGCTGCTCACCACGCAGTACCTCGACGAGGCCGAGCACCTGGCCGACCGGATCGCGATCCTCCACGAGGGCCGGATCATCGCGAACGGCACCCTCGCCGAGCTCAAGCAGCTGCTCCCGCCGGCCACGGTCGAGTACGTCGAGAAGCAGCCGTCCCTCGAAGAGATCTTCCTCGCGGTCGTCGGCCACGGCGATCCCGTCACGTAAGGACCCCGCGATGACCACCCACTTCCTCAGCGACACCTCTGTCCTGCTCAAGCGCTCGCTGCGCCACATCCTGCGCAGCCCGGACACCATCATCACCACCGCTATCACGCCCATTGCCATGCTGTTGCTCTTCGTCTATGTCTTCGGTGGCGCGATCGATGTCGGCGGCGGCAGCTACGTCGACTACCTGCTGCCCGGGATCCTGCTCATCACCGTGGCCTCCGGCATCGCCTACACCGCCTTCCGGCTCTTCACCGATGTCTCGACGGGCATCGTCGAACGCTTCCAGTCGATGCCCATCGCCCGATCGGCGCTGCTGTGGGGCCACGTGCTGACGTCGGTCGTGGCGAACCTCGTCTCGCTCGCGCTCGTCGTGCTCGTCGCGCTGGCGATGGGATTCCGCTCTGGCGCAGGGGTTCTCGCGTGGCTTGCGGTCCTCGGGATCCTGGTCCTGTTCACCCTGGCGCTGACCTGGTTGGCCGTGATTCCCGGGCTGACCGCGAAGTCGGTCGACGGGGTGAGCGGGTTCTCCTACCCGCTGATCTTCCTACCGTTCATCAGCTCGGCGTTCGTGCCCACCTCTGGCATGCCCGGTCCCGTGCGTTGGTTCGCCGAGCACCAGCCGGTCACCTCGATCGTCGACACCATCCGCGGCCTCTACGCCGGGCAGCCGGTCGGCAACGACGCCTGGATAGCCGTCGCCTGGTGCGTCGGCCTGCTGGTTGTCGCCCACACCCTCGCGAGGCGCACCTACCGCAGCAAGATCGCCTGACTCGGCGGGAGGCGACGACGGGTGGACACCGCGAAGCGCCATGACACCGCCGCGGCAGGAGAATGACGCCATGCTCACCATCAGCCAGCTCGCGTCGTACGCCGGCGTGACGGTACGCGCGGTCCGGCACTACCACGCCAAGGGGCTGCTGCCCGAGCCCGGGCGCGACCACTCCGGCTACCGGCGCTACGACGCTGCCGCCGTGGTCGAGCTTGTCAAGATCCGCACCCTGGCCGACGCCGGCGTACCTCTGTCGCGCGTGCATGAGCTGCTCACGGCACGGGACGAGGAGTTCGCGATGGCCGTCGAGGACATCGACCGCCGGCTGCGCGCCGAGATCCGCCAGCGCCGACGTCACCGGCAGCAGATCGCCAAGCTCGCGGCCGGCGAGAGCCTCACGCTGCCGCCGGAGGCCGTCGCGTACCTGGACCGGATGCGCCAGCTCGGGTTCAGGGAGCGGCTGATCGAGGTCGAGCGCGACAGCTGGATCCTGATCGCCGGCCAGATGCCGGATGCCGTGCCGGCCCTCATGGCCATCAAGCACGCCCAGATCGAACACGACGGGCTGCGTCGGCTGTATCTCGACATCGGAGACCTCGCCGACTGCGGGCCGGACGACCCGCGGCTGCCCGCGCTCGCAGACCGGGTCGCCGCCTTCATCGAGGCCGCGGCAGCCGAGGCCGTGGGCATCGAGGACGAACATCCCGTCAGCGAGGACCTGGTCGCCCTGTTGGACGCGGCGTTCGTCGAGTCCTTCCCGTGCGCGAACCACCTGCTGGAGCTCCTCGAGGAGCGCGGCTGGACGGGCTGGACCAACATCCGGCGCATGCACCCCGCGGTCTGACCCCCCCGCGGCATCGTCCGTCGACACCCGTCTTGCCGCGACCAGCGGGGATGCGTGTCTCGGCATGAGAGACCTTTTCCTATGGAACTGGTAGGTCTTGGCGTTGTCCCGCTACTGTCAGGACAGGTCACGAGATCCAGTGCCAAGCCCCGGCTCGCTGGACGGCAACCCTTCCTCGCGATGGGGTGCCCCGGGTGATGACACGGCGGCCGCCGACCGGTGGTCGCAAGCGCGAGGCTTTCTGCCTCACGTCTCTTCCGAGGACGACTCATGAACCACATGCTCACCGGCCGACGCCACGTCGACCTGCGGCGCGTGAGCAGCTCCCTCTGTCCCGCCTGAGCAAGTCCCCCGAAACGCGGCTGCGCGACGCCACGAGGATGTCCTGCTGCCCGCCATCGCCGCATCGCGTCTTCGCGCAGCGACTCGCGGACATGCCTGAACGACGTCGATCCGCGGCCGCCCGCGGACGCGCCTACAGGCTTTCCGCAGCCGGCCTGCTGACCACCTGCAGCTGACGCGGAACGCCCGCCTGCTCCCCGAGTCCCGGTACGGCACTCGCCTCGGCATGCCCTCCCGGCGCGCGGATCATCACGGCTGCCCTTCTGACCCAGCCGCCGGGACCAGCCCTGCCTCCGCCTGACCCGCCGACGCCACTTGCCCGTCCATTCCCGCAGAAAGAAGCACCGACATGAAGAAGTTCCCCACACGGATCCTCGCCCTTCCTGCCGTGACCCTCCTCGTTGCCGGACTGGCCTCGGCCTGCTCCTCCGCCTCCGGGGCCGAGCAGAAGGAGTCGGGCCCCGTCACGCTGCGCTACCAGGGATGGGCCAACTCCGTCACCCTCCCCGAGCTCGCCGAGGACCTCGGCTACTTCAAGGTCGTCAAGCTCAACTGGGTGGGCAACACCATCAGCGGTCCCCAGGACATCCAGTCCGCGGCGACGAACCAGACCGACTACGGCGGCGCCTTCGCCGGCGCGGTCGTCAAGCTGATCACGGCCGGCGCACCGGTCAAGGCCGTCATCAACTACTACGGCGAGGACGCGAAGACTTTCAACGGCTTCTACGTCAGGGCCGACAGCCCCATCCGGACGGCACGGGACCTCATCGGCAAGAAGATCGCCGTCAACACGCTCGGCGCGCACAGCGAGGCCGTCATCAACACCTGGCTGCAGAAGAACGGCCTCACACCCGACGAGATCAAGCAGGTACAGCTCGTCGTCGTGCCACCGAACGACACCGAGCAGGCCCTGCGTCGGGGTCAGGTCGACGTCGGGACGCTCGGTGGTGTCCTGCAGGACCACGCCGTCGCAGCGGGCGGACTGCGCCGCCTGTTCAGCGACTACGAGCTCTTCGGCGCCTTCAACGGCGGCCAGTACGTCCTACGCGACGAGTTCATCAAGGACCACCCGGACGCCGCCAAGGACTTCGTCACCGGCGTCGCCAAGGCGATCGAGTGGGAGCGCACCACCCCGCGTGAGCAGGTCATCGCCCGGTTCACCAAGATCATCGAGCAGCGCGGCCGCCACGAGAACACCGACAACCTCAAGTACTGGAAGAGCGTCGCGGTGACCGACCGCGGCATCATCTCCGACACCGACTTCACCCGCTGGGGCAGCTGGCTGCAGGAGAAGGGCTTCCTCAGCGGCAAGAAGCTCGACCCCGCCAGCTACTACACGAACGAGCTCAACGGGCTCGCGAAGGCTGGGTGAGCTCGGTGAGCACCCAACAACACCAGGGAAACCCGCCCACTCCCCGCATCTGCCTGCGGGGCGTCACCAAGGACTTCCAGGTCCGCCCAACCAAGGACACCCCGTCCGGCCGCGTGCTCCGTGCACTGGAGGACATCACTCTCGACGTGTCGGCGGGCGAGCTGCTCACCCTCGTGGGCCCGAGCGGGTCGGGCAAGACAACGCTCCTCGACATTCTCGGCGGGCTGAGCGAACCCACCGCGGGCGAGGTCCTCGTCGACGGCAGGCCCGTCGCCGGGCCGGGCCTGGATCGGGGCATCGTGTTCCAGCAGTACGCGCTCTTCCCGTGGCGCACCGCGCTCGGCAACGTCGCCTTCGGGTTGGAGGGGCCACAGTTCCGCCGGCAGGGGCTCGGCAAGAAGGAGCGCCTGGATCGCGCGCGCGAGTACCTCGCCCTCGTGGGTCTCGGCGGGTTCGAGGAGCGGTACCCGCACGAGCTGTCCGGCGGCATGAAGCAACGGGTCGCCATCGCACGCAGCCTCGCCTACGAGCCCGGGATCCTGCTCATGGACGAGCCGTTCGCGGCGCTGGACGCCCAGACCCGTGAGCAGCTCCAGGACGAGCTGTTGCGGATCTGGGGTGCCACGGGAACGACGGCCGTGTTCATCACGCACGGCATCGAGGAGGCGGTCTACCTCGGCCAGCGGGTCGCGGTGCTCAGCTCGCGGCCGGGTCGGCTCAAGGCGGTCGTCGACGTCGACCTCGGCGACCGCACCCTGGGCGCCGAGCGCGACCTGCGCTCCGCGCCTGAGTTCGTCGCCTACCGGCACCGCCTCTGGGAGCTGCTGCACGACGAGGTGGCCAGCGCCCAGCGAGCCGGCCACCAGAAGATCCAGCCCGACGGCACCGAGAGGGCAGCCTGATGACCACGACCCACACCATCGACTCCCTCCCCGCCACCGACGCCATCGACGCTGCCCCGCCCCCCGAGGGCCCCGGCGCCCTGAACCCGGACGGCGAACCGGCTCGCGGCGACGGCGCGAGCGCGGCCGCGCCCCGCCCCGGGGGATACAGGCGTCGGCTCTCGAGGATCCTGCGCGCCGCCAAGGTGGCCCTATGGCGGTCCGCGGCGATCGTCGTGTTCCTGCTCGCGTGGGAGCTCGTGCCACAGTTCCTCCTCGGTGAGGACACCCGCGTGTTCCTCCCGCCGCTGCACGACGTGCTCCGAGCCCTGCTCGACGCCATCTCGAGTGGGGAGCTGTGGGACCACCTGTCGGCCAGCCTGACCCGGTCGGTCACGGGCTTCAGCATCGCCGTCACGGCCGGCATCGCCCTGGGCCTCGCGCTCGCGTGGTACCGCAAACTGGCGTCGTTCCTCACACCCCTGCTCGAGCTGTTCCGCAACACCGCCGCGCTCGCCCTGCTCCCGGTGTTCGTCCTGCTCCTCGGCATCGGCGAAACGTCCAAGATCGCGATCGTCGCCTACGCGAGCTTCTTCCCCGTGCTGCTCAACACCATCGCAGGTGCCACCACGGTCGACCCGCTGCTGATCCGAGCCGCCCGCTCCCTGGGGCTCTCGCAGGTGCGCCTCTTCCAGAAGGTGATCCTGCCCTCTGCCGTCCCGACCATCTTCACCGGCATCCGGATGGGAGGCACCGCCTCGATCCTCGTGCTCATCGCCGCCGAGATGGTCGGAGCCAAGGCCGGACTGGGGTTCCAGATCGTCAACGCCCAGAGCAGCTTCCTCATCCCACAGATGTACGCCGGGATCCTCACCGTCTCCCTGCTCGGGCTCGCCGTCAACGTCGGCCTGGTCCGCCTCGAGGCGCACTTCTCCAAGTGGCGCACCTTC
This sequence comes from Monashia sp. HAY1-2A, assembly GCF_056755315.1. Taxonomy (NCBI): domain Bacteria; kingdom Bacillati; phylum Actinomycetota; class Actinomycetes; order Micrococcales; family Intrasporangiaceae; genus Intrasporangium; species Monashia sp. HAY1-2A. Next base: position 680 of record NZ_JBNDHY010000068.1, on the reverse strand, counting down.
GCGCCCAGCCGCTGAGCACCCCAGTCGAACAGACGACCCACCCGAACACCGCCACCCGAAAGCCGCCCAACCGAACACCCGCACGACCACCCACCCACATAGGAGAAGCATCATGACCACCACTACCGACCGCACCCCGACCGCGTCCGCCACCCCGGTTGCTGAGCCGGCGGGTCAGCTGACCGTGCGCAAGCTGGGCGCCCACATCGGCGCCGAGGTGTCCGGCGTCGACCTGACCCAGGACCTCGACGCCGCGACTATCGCGGGGATCCGCGCCGCCTTGCTCGAGCACAAGGCCCTCGTCTTCCGCGACGCCCCGCTCGACGACGCGGGCCAGCAGCGGTTCGCCGGCTACTTCGGCACACTCACGACGGCGCACCCGACCGTCCCCGCGGTCGACGGTGCACCGCAGGTGCTGCCCGTCGACAGCGAGCGCGGCCGGGCCAACCAGTGGCACACCGACGTCACCTTCGTCCAGGCACCCCCGGCTATCAGCACGCTCGTGAGCCACACCGTGCCCGAGTACGGCGGCGAGACCCTCATCGCCAGCTCGGCGGCGGCCTACCGTGCCCTGCCGCAGCCCCTGCGCACCCTCGCGGACCAGCTCTGGGCCGTGCACACGAACGAGTACGACTACGCCGACAAGGCCGTCGAGTCGTTCGACGAGAAGTCGAAGGGCT
>NZ_JBNDHY010000067.1:0-23696 GCF_056755315.1 Monashia sp. HAY1-2A | reverse complement strand
GTCCGCGGCCGGCTGAAGTTCGGCAGCGCCACCACCGGCGCCCCGTTCGCCAGCCTGGTCATCATCTACCGCGGCCACCCCGTGGTCGAGGAGGTCGAAGCGGCCGCGGAGCGGTCAGCCGAGGTCGTCGCGGCCTGGCCAGAGGGTGACGTCCAGGACGTCCTCGAGCTTGGCGACGGTGACCGAGTCCGGCCAGGTCCGCCCAGCGAGCAGGTCCTGGACGGTGGAGCGCGACAGGTCCGCCGCGCGGCAGGGGGCCGGCAGGCTGCGACCCGCCAGCGCCTGCCGAAGGTTGAGGGCCACGCCGCGCGCGTAGCGGACTGCGACCGGCTTCCCGCGCCGGACCCGGGCGTCGAGCAAGAGGCCGAGCACGTGGTCCGCCGGACAGCACGGGCGCACGAGAAATCGGGCCTCAGGCCTGCTGGTCGACGCCGAGGTCAGCAGCATGCCACCGCTCTCGCGCCCTGGCCTGACATGAAGGGTGCTTGCGCGTTCCAGCACAGCGCTGATGAGGCCCGAAGGTGTCGCAGGCTCTGGATGCCGACCTCCTCCAGCACAGCCAGTGCCGCATCGGCCCGGCCGGTGGCCCAATCACCGTGAGGGAAGGGTACATGCCATTGCGCCGGCTCAGCTGAGCCGGCGCAATGGCGGGAGAGCGCCACCGGTGAGGGGGAACCGGTAGCAGCAAGGTTCTTACGGCCCGGGCTCTGAACAAAGGTCGCCGTCACGCGGGAGACGACGTCCAGTCATCACACGGCTACAGCCTTCCCGCTGCGGAACTCTCGCCGGTAGTCCGATGGCGTCATACCGCTGAGGCGACGGAAGTGCATCCGGAATGAGGCAGCCGTCGGGAATCCACACTTGAAGCCGATCTGCTCCACCGGCACGCGCGTGCCCTCGAGCAGCCGCCGCGCTTCCTTCAGTCGCTCGTTCAGCAGCCACTGCCACGGGCTCATCCCGGTCTCTGCGCGGAACACTCGCGTGAACTGGCGGCGGCTCATGATCGCCCGCGCAGCAAGTAGGTCCAGCGGCAGCGGCTCGTGCAGGTGCTCGATCATCCACGCCCGCAGGTGAGTCAGACTCGTGTCCGGGTCGGCTGGCAGCGGCCGGTCGACGACCTGCACCAGGTCGCCTGCTCGAAGAGGGGCCGCCACTGCCACCTGCGCGATGTGCCGGGCTGCTTCCACACCAAGGTCTCGACGGATCAGCTCGACGTGCAGGTCGATCGCGGCCGCGAAGCCCGCGCTGGTGAACAGGGCGCCGTCCTCCACGTAGAGCGCGTTGACCACACGAGCGGCAGGGAAGGTTGCCTGCAGCAGCTCGGTGTAGCGCCAGTGGGTCGTCACGCTCCGTCCGTCGAGCAGGCCGGCAGCTCCGAGGGTGAAGACACCCGTGCCGAGTCCCACCAGTCGCGCCCCGCGAGAGGACGCCTGCGTCAGGGCTTCCAGCACCTGCGTCGAGGCCGGGACCGGGCCCATTCCCCCGGCCACCACGATGGTGTCGGCACGGCTCAGCTGTTCAAGGCCGCGAGACACGGTCAGGTTGAACGATTCGCACAGTCGAAGAGCGCCAGGTTCCAGGGCAGAAACCTGCACGTTGTACGGCCACGCTGGGTCCACGCCGCCAAAGGAGTACAGCTGCGCGGTCAACGCAACATCCAGCGGCAGAACGCCAGGTTGCGCCAGGACAACGACCTGGTGCTGCCGCGTGGCCAGTCCGTTCTCCGAGGTAAGGCTCCCGCCTATCGCCGGCACGGCGGTGACCGGAAAGCCCGATGGCGCAGGGCCTGATGGCGCCAGAACGCCCCTTGCCTTCCGTAGATAAGAAACGACGGGCGTTTCGTCGACTGGTTGGTAACTCGCAGAACCCAACATGACAACTCCACAATGTGCTGATCAGCCTCAGCGTGAGGCTTTCCTTCCCTGACCGGAGACCGGTACCGGTCATTTGAGAATGTCTGCTGGAGCGTTTTTCGACATCACGCAGGTTCGTGTTTGTTCCAACCAGATTTCCGACGGAATGCAACCTCGAAACACCCGACGGCATGGGCACCGCGCTGGCCGAATCACGCGTTCACGTGATGCGGTTCCAGCGCTCCACGTGATAGCCGACCTAGCGGACTCGTTGCGGAACGGTGAGCAGGGCCGCTCCCCAGTTGCTGGCCTGCGCGGACGGGCTCGTGAGCCGTGAGCCGCCTACCAACACCGCCCTGCAGTCGTCACGGCCGTCGATGGCGTCGGCCGGGCAGGGGTGCTCCCGCTCCCGCCAGCAAGGATCCGGCTCGTACCGAACGGCTGGCGGAGCGCAAGCTCGCGGCCCGCCTGGCTCACGCGGTCGTGACGTCGGGGCTGGACAGACTCGGCTCGGACATGCCGTCTTGCGCCCGGAGGTCGGCGTAGGTCTCGAGCGTGTAGCCCCCCGCCCGCCGGACATACCTCGTCAGGGACCCGTTCGGTATCGGGTTGTCGCGGTCGATGTCGAGCAGGTCACGCTCGGGCAGCCGTTCAAGGACCGCACGGAAGGCCATGACAGTGGCGCGATGAGAGAAGACCCAGACCCGCTCCGCGTCGTGGCTCTGGCCAAGGTCGCCCAGGAAGCTTCGGACCCGAAGGATCACGTCAGCCCAGCTCTCCCCGCCCGGGGGACGGTAGTAGTACTTCCCCAGCTGCAGCCGTCGGTTTCTTTCATGGGGAAAGCGGGCCAGCATGCCGGCGCGAGTGACACCGTCGAACGCCCCGAGCTCGCGTTCGCGCAGGCGCTCGTCGTTGTAGGCGAGCAGACCTGTCTGGCGAACGGTCGGCGCTGCGGTTTGCCGCGCCCGCCGGTACGGCGAGGTGAACACCATGCTGGGACGCCAGTCGGGATCGGCGGTGCTGACCCAGGCAGCCAGAGCCTCGGCCTGGTGAAGACCTCGTGCTGACAGGGCCACATCGGCATCGCGGATGCCCAGCCCCAGCTCGGCAGCGCCCGAGGCCTCAGCCCGCTCCTCGGCAATGTTCCCCACGCTCTCCCCGTGACGTACCAGGGTGATGCTGGCTGGACCGATTTCCCTCATGTGGCTCACCTTTCGCCTTTCGCACATCCGGTCCTCAGGCGCGCGCAGTGCGCCTTTCCCAGCCCGGTTCTTGATGATGGCTCCGGGTACCAGGGCACCTGTTTATGACTCAGGTGCAGCCCGGAACTCGGTCACGATGCCGCGCATCGGCCCTGCAGCGCATCGGGCCATCCGGCCATTCGCGTTCGATATCGGGCCTTGCCGCGGGTACCGCGCACCCCCTTCTGCCCCCGATAACGGCGGTGTCCCCAAATCAGCCTTCCGTGGCCCACCTCGAGGTGTCTCAGGTCGCCCACGCACCTGTCTCATGGTGGAGCCGCTCTTCCACACAGACACGAAGGCAGTTAGAAATGGGAGACATTTCACCGCCCCCTAAGCACCGAGCCCTGGCGGGCGTGATGTGGGTGGTGCTCACTCTGGGCGCCGCCACCAACGCGATCGGTCCGATGACTGGGATCAGTGAGGCGATCACGCTGCCCGCCGGAGTGGTCGCGCTCGTGTGCGTCGTCGGCCTCATCGTCATCGCTGTACAGCGCCACCGGTCATGAACATCGTCGAGCTACACAACGTCACCAAGCGCTACGGCACCCTGACAGCGCTGGACGAGGTCACGTTCGACATCCCCGCAGGACGCTTTCTGGCCATCATGGGGCCGTCAGGGTCAGGCAAGAGCACCCTTTTGAACTGTGCCGCCGGACTCGACTCCCCCACCTCGGGGGAGGTCAAGCTCGCCGGTTCGGACATCACCACGATGCGGCAGACCGAGCGCACGCTCTACCGCCGCCAGCACGCGGGCTTCGTGTTCCAGGCGTACAACTTCCTGCCCGGGATGACGATCCGTCAGAACATCCTGCTGCCACTCAGGCTGGCCCACACCAAACCGGACAAGCGCTGGATCGACCAACTGATCGACCGCGTCGGACTTTCAGACCTGCTCGACCACCGCCCCCAGGAGCTGTCCGGCGGTCAACAGCAGCGAGCGGCCGTGGTCCGCGCCCTTGCGGCGCGACCGAAGGTCGTTTTCGCTGACGAGCCGACGGGCGCCCTGGACCTGCGCAACAGGCAGGACGTCCTCGCGCTGCTGCGCGACGTGGTCGTCGAACTCGGCCAGACCGTGGTCATGGTCACCCACGACCCGACTGCTGCCGCGGACGCCCATGACGTGTTGGTCATGGCTGACGGACGCCCCGTCGACCTGCTCACCGGCGCTTCGGCCGACGTGCTGGCAACCCGGCTGGCCGACCTCGGCGCCCGCGTCGCCGCGGGAACCACGGCGTGACCCGGTCCTTCGTCGGTACCGCGGGCCGAGGTGCCGCCGTGGTCATCTTCTTGACGGTGGTCGGCGGATGCGCACTGCTGTGCGCTGGTGGCGTCCTGCTCCAGTCGGCTTTCCAGGCGGGGACAGCGCCTGAGCGGCTCAAGCGTGCTGACGTCGTCGTCACCGCACAACAGGCAGTCGCTCAGGACGGCGACCTGTCAGTCCCCTTGCCGGAACGTGCGCCCGTCCCGGCGAGGTTGCGCACCCAGTTGGAGAAGCTGCCCCACGTCACGGCATCGATCGCAGACGTGTCCTTCCCCGCCGCGGTGCACGACTTCCGGGTCGAAAATCCGGGGCAGGCCGGGCACGGCTGGTCCTCCACGCAGCTGCTGGCGGAAACGCACCTGAGCGGCCGGTCACCTCGAAGCCCGGCTGAGGTCGTGCTGCATGAATCCACCACCATCTGGCGCCCCGGCCAACGCATCGCCGCCGTCGTTGCAGGCCAGGCCAAGACGTTGACGGTCACCGGCATCCTGACCGGCGGCTGCCAGGACGCAGCCCTCTGCGGTCTCTACTTCTCCGACGCGTGGGCCGCACAGCTGGCCGGCCGTACGTCAGGCCCGAAAGCCGACACCGTCGATCTCATCGCATTGCAGACCGCCGGCGACCCCGAAGCGTTGGCCCGCACGGTCGAACGCGCCGTTGGCGACCGCTACACCGTCGTCAGCGGACAGCGCATCGGTGAAGCAGAGCTCGTCGGCGTCCGGGTGGCCCGCGGCTTCCTCCTGATCCTGGCCAGCTCGTTCTCCGGTGTCATGGTGCTCATCATCGGCTTCACCGCAGCCGGTGCCCTCAGTGTGTCGGTGGCCGGGCAACGACGAGACCTTGCCCTGCTGCTAGCGGTGGGCGCCACCCCACGCCAAGTTCGCGGCGTCATCGCCGGCCAGGCCATGAAGAGCGCGCTCGCGGCCGTCATCCCCAGCACCGCGCTGGGATACCTCCTGGCAGAACGGTTCGGACACCTGCTTGCCGACCAAGGCGTCCTTCCGCCCCGGATGACGATGGCCCTGGGTCCACTGCCGGGCATCGCGGCCGCGGTCGTCATCGTAGGCACGGTGCGCTTCGCCGCATGGGTCGCTTCGTCAAGCGCCTCACACCTGTCCCCGGTCGCGGCCATCAACGAAGGCGAGGTCGAGCGAACGCCGCCATCCCAGCGCCGGTTCATGGCCGGGCTACTGACGATGGTGGCCTCCTTGCCGGCAGCCGCGGTACCCGTCCTGGTCACGGGACCTGACCGAGCCGCAGGCACCGGAGTCGCCGGCCTGCTCGAGGTGGTCGCACTGGCGCTCGCCGGACCAACGCTGTTGAGATTGCTCACTGCAGCCCTCGTCGAACGCTTCTCCGCGCGGATGCCGGTCCTGACCTGGACGGCGATCGTGAACATTCGAGAGCATGCACTTCAGTCCGGCGGAGCGATCAGTGCACTGAGCATGGTGGTCGTGTTCGGGCTCACCTCGGTGATGGCCAACACGACCGTATCCTCAGCCGCTGCAAACGAACTGCAGTCGGCGGTCGGTGCCGACGTCGCGTACGTGGCGCCACGGTTGGGTGGCGTACCGGTCGAGGTGGCGAACACGCTGAGCTCAGCGCCCGGAGTCACCTCTGCTGTCCCGGTGGTGACGACCACAGTACTTTCGCCCTACCGAGTGAGCGGCAAGAACCGCGCGAAGGCGGCCCCGGCCTTGGGCCTTGGCCCAGGCGCCGCCCGCGTGCTTGACCTGGGCGTGAGCAGCGGCAGCGTTGACCGGCTCACTGGTGCGACAGTCGCCGTCGCCGACGGGGTCGCGCGGGTGGGCGACTCGAAGAGCCTCATTCTCGGAGATGGTGCCCCCGTGACAGCCACAGTCGTCGCCACATACCGCAGGCAGCTCGGGTTCGGACCGGTCGTCGTGTCCCGCGACCTGCTGGAGGGCCACACCAGCTCCGCCCTGGACAGTCTGGTCCTGGTGACGTTGCGACCGGGCGCCCACGCTCCCCCACCTCCGCCGGGAACCGAACGAGTTCCGGCCGCCACCTTCATGCAGTCACCTCAGACGAACGCCCAGTCATGGGTGAACTTCGCGGTCCTGGCCGTCCTCTTCGGGTACGTCCTGATCTCGGTCACCAACCGTCTCGTGGTCACGATGACGAAGCGTCGACGAGAGCTGACCACGCTTCAGCTGGTGGGCGCCACTGCCCAACAGGTTGTTCGCATCGTGCGCGTAGAAGCTGCCGTGCTGGCCGGTTGCGCCGTCTGTGGCGGACTTGTGCTGGCGGCAGTGCCTCTCACCTTCGTGGGCATCAGCTACCTGGGCCGGCCGTGGGCATCGGGCCCCCTGTGGTTGGCGCCCGCCATCGCCCTGCTCGTCCTCAGCATCACGTGGGCCGCCTACGAGCTGCCCGCTCGACGGCTTCTCGCGCGCCCGTTCGGCTGAACGTCCACAGCGATGCAGCGATGCCCGCGCGTTCCAGGGGTGCGTCCCGCAGCGGCCAACACCGACGGGCCCAGCCGGACCAGGCGGGCCCGGATCGAGTGGCCTGTGGCCCGCAGCGTCCTGTCACTGTCCCTTTCCACCATGCGACGGTTCCCTTCGCCGCGCAGTCGCTGGTGGCCCGAAGTCCGTTGAAGCCTGACCATCCCGAACGCGTGGCACCGAGGAGAAACACGATGCACGACCACATGAACAAAGCCCAGCACTGGTCCGACCTGAGGCAGGTGCGCGACCTGGCCCGCGAGCTGCGGATCGACTCGATCCGCATGAGCACCCAAGCAGGCTCGGGACATCCGACCTCGAGCCTGTCATCGGCCGACATCGCCGCGGCCCTGCTCGCTCGCCACCTGCGCTATGACTGGGACAACCCCGCCGACCCCGCCAACGACTACATCATCTTCTCCAAGGGGCACGCCTCACCGCTGCTCTATGCGATGTTCAAGGCCGCGGGGGTGGTCACCGACGAGACGCTGATGTCGCAGTACCGCCAGCCCGGCACCCCTTGGCAGGGCCACCCCACGCCGGCCTTGCCGTGGGTGCCGGTGGCGACCGGCTCACTGGGCCAAGGGCTTCCCGACGCAGTCGGCATCGCCTTGGCCGGGCAGTACCTGGAAGGCTCCCCCAGGCATGTGTGGGTGCTCTGCGGGGACAGCGAGCTCGCCGAAGGGTCCATGTGGGAGGCGCTCGACACCGCAGGCTCAATGAAGCTGGCGGGCCTGACCGCGATCGTCGATGTCAACCGTCTCGGGATGCGCGGACCGACGCGTCTTCAGTGGGACCTTCCCACGTTGGCAGCCCGCGTTGAAGCGTTCGGTTGCCACCCGATGGTGGTGGACGGTCACGACCTCGCGTCCCTTGACGGTGCGTTGGCGGCGGCGCGAAAGGCGCACACAGCGACAGTCATCCTCGCTCGCACGATCAAGGGGCGCGGCGTTCCCGACCTGGAGAACATCAACGGCTGGCACGGCAAACCACTGCCGGCGGACCTCGCTGCCACGGCGATCGAGCGGCTGCGGCGCGAGGACGACCCGGCCGGTGCGACCCACGTTCTGGCCGACATCGACCCGCCGCCACTGGCTGACTTCGTGCCCGACCCGGTGGCCAGGCCCTCTGGGGCCGTCGAGGCGCCCGCCCCGTCGCCGCTGCCCCGGTATGAGGTGGGCCGAGCCGTTGCCACTCGAACCGCATACGGTGAGGCCCTCGCAGCGCTCGGCTCTGACCCGCGGATCGTGGTCGTCGACGCTGAGGTGGGCAACTCCACGCATGCCGACCGTTTCCACGAGCGCTACCCGGACAGGTACTTCGACGTGTACACGGCCGAGCAGCAGATGATCGCGGCGTGCATCGGTCTCAGCGTGCGCGGGTTCGTCCCGTTCGCTGCCACCTTCGGGGCCTTCCTCACGCGCGCGCACGACTTCCTGCGGATGGCCGCCGTGTCCCAGGCGAACATCCGTGTAGCCGGTTCACACGCCGGCGTCGAGATCGGCCCCGACGGATCGTCCCAGATGGCCCTGGAAGACCTCGCGATGATGCGCGCAATCCACGGCTCGACCGTCCTGTATCCCAGCGACGCCGCCAGCACCGTCAAGCTCGTCGAGCAGATGGTCAACCGCGCCGGCGTGGTCTACATGCGCACCACCCGCGGCGCCTACCCGGTGCTGTACGACGACTGCGAGGAGTTCCCGGTCGGCGGTTCGAAGACGCTGATGACCTCAGGACCTGCCGACATGGTCACGATCGTCGCGGCAGGAGCCACCGTCTACACCTGCCTGGAGGCCGCTCGCCAGCTCGCCGATCGGCCACTTCCGGTCCCTGTGCGCCTTATCGACTTGTACTCCGTCAAGCCGATCGACCAAGATGGCCTGCTCGAGGCAGTCGGCGCCACCAGTGGCCGCCTCGTCGTCGTGGAGGACCACCACCCGGAGGGCGGCATCGGGGAGGCCGTGCTGTCGGCCATCGCGACAGCCCCTTATCCAGTGTTCATGGAGCACCTCGCCGTTCGAAACCTCCCCACGTCGGGAGAACCGGCCCAGCTCCTGGCTGAGGCTGGGATCGATGCAGACCACGTGTCCAGTGCCGTCGACCGGGTTCTGCGCCGAGTCCCCACCGAGCGGAAATGGAGCCTGACCCGGTAGGCGCACGACTTGGCATCGGTATCGCGTGTGTGCGGCAGCCGTCTCGGCATCACTGTGCAAGGGCCGGCTTGGGCCCCGAGCCGATCGCCGTTTTCGGGTGCAGGACAACGCGGTACACCGCCGGACGCGTCCGACTGGCGAGCTGGGTCTGGGACGAGCCTGCTCCGTAAGCCATTACTGGTAAAGCGCACCGGCGGCGCCAGCAGCCCCGCCGCGTACCGGCCGCGGCGCAATCCTGCTGCACCTCGATGCGGCGCAGCCATTCTGGAGGAGATCACTACCCTGACCGTCGATGGTCCCATCCCGACAGCGAGGAGGACTGACATGCCGCCGCCGACCAGCCACCAGCACGCCGACGCACAAAGCCGGCGCAGGCTCACTCGAGACGAGATCGCCCGCGCCTTGAGCGTCAACGCCTCCGGACCGTTCGATGCCGCCGAGCAGGCCCGGGCCCGCCTCGACTTCCTCGAGCAGTACCTGCGCACCTCCGGCGCCACCGGCTATGTCCTGGGCCTCAGCGGCGGCGTCGACTCGACCACGACCGGCCGGCTCGCGCAGCTCGCGTGCACCCGCGCAGGCAAGACGTTCACCGCCGTCCGGCTGCCCTACGGGGCACAGGCCGACGAGGCCGACGCACAAGCGGCGCTGGCCTTCATCGACCCGGACGACGTCGTCACTGTCAACATCAAGAGCACCGTCGACGCGCTGCACGCCGCGGCGACCCCGGCCGGCGGGTACGTCGACACAGCCGCGGCCGACCTCGTCAAGGGCAACATCAAAGCCCGGATCCGCATGAGCGCCCAGTACGCCCTCGCCAGCGCGCGCGGCGCGCTCGTCCTTGGCACTGACCATGCGGCCGAGGCCGTAATGGGCTTCTTCACGAAATTCGGCGACGGCGCCGCAGACGTCGCGCCCCTCAGTGGTCTGACGAAGCGGCAGGTGCGCGCCGTCGCCAAGCATGTCGGCGTCCCGGACGCGCTCGTGGACAAGACGCCAACCGCGGACCTGGAGGACGAGCGTCCCGGCCTGCCGGACGAGGTTGTCTACGGGGTCACGTACGCGCAGATCGACGCCTACCTCGAGGGTGAGCCGGTCGACGCGGCCGCGGCGGCAACGATCGAGCGCGCGTACGCCGCGACAGCGCACAAGCGGGCACTGCCCGTGACTCCCAACGACTGAACGCCACTCCAGCTCAAGCGTTCCCCGGCGGCCGTGCAGCAAAGATCAGGTGGCTCGTTCTGTCAGAGCCGCCATCGTGAGGCGCGCCTCGAGGCCCACGGCGAGAGCCGGTGTTACCAGCGCTCGCTCCGATGGCTGGTGAAGCGGTGGGAGTCCAGCGTGTCTCACTTCGCTGGGGTGATGCGGAGTTCGGGGGGAACAGGTCACGGTGGTGCTGGCCGCGCCGGCACCGGCACCGGCCGCGGAGATCACGTGGTCGCGCGGCCGTGCAGCCGTGGGATGGCGGCGAGAAGTGCCTTGGTGTAGTCCTGCTTGGGGTGTGCATAGAGGTCGGCACACGGCTGCTCCTCGACGATTCGCCCCAGGTGGATGACAGCTACCCGGTCGCAGAGCGTCCGAACGATGGACAGATCGTGCGAGATAAAGAGGATCGACAGTCCGACGTCCCGTCGAAGATCGGCCAGCAGATTGACGACCCCGGCCTGCACCGAGACATCTAACGCAGCGACTGCCTCATCTGCGACGAGCAATCGGGGTCCGGCCGACAAGGCCCGAGCGATGGCGACCCTCTGACGCTGACCGCCCGACATGCCAGCCGGCTGGGAGTCCAAGACAGCCGACGGCAGCGCCACGAGGTCGAGCAGCTCGAGACACCGTCGTTCCACCTCCTGGCCACGCAGGGTGGTGTGTCGGCGCACCATCTCCGAGAGCGTGCCGCGGATCGACATCCGGGGGTCAAGTGAGCCGTAGGGATCCTGGAAGACCATCTGCATCCCGCTCCGCTGGGCGATGGTCCGGCGACCGGCGAGGTCCTCCCCCATGAAGCTGATGACGCCCGAGTCAAGTGGCTGCAGCCCCACGACCGCCCGGGCGATCGTCGACTTGCCGGACCCCGACTCGCCCACGAGACCGACGACCTCGCCGCTCCCGACCGACAGCGACGCATGGTCGACCGCAGTGAAGGGTTCCCCTCCTCGCTTCGACGGGAAGGTTACGACCAGGTCGCGACAGTCCAGCAGCGGCGCCTGACCGTCGACCGCCGGGCTGTCCCCCCTTCGCGCAATGCCGATCATCGCAGTACCTCCGCTGGAGAGGGGTCGATGACCCCGTTGGTTGCCGAGCCCCGGCCGAAGGGGTGCAGGCACTGCACCACCACCTCCGGGCCCACTCCGACGTCCGGCACCGGTCCCTGCCGGCAGTCGTCCTGCACCCGGTCGCAGCGGGCAGCGAAGGGGCAGCCGGCCGGCCGGTTCTGCGGGGTGGGGGCGCTACCCGGGATGGTTCGCAACCGCTGTTCCAGATGTTCGATGTCCGGTGTGGACTGGAGGAGGGCGCGCGTGTAGGGGTGGAAGGGTTCGCCGATGGCGGCGCCAAGGTCCTGGCGCGACTCCATGACCTTCCCGGAGTAGAGCACCGTGAGGGAGTCGCACAGCTCCGCCACGACGCCCAGGTCGTGCGTCACGTAGAGCAGGGCGGCGTCCAGCTCGTCGCGCACGTGCCTGAAGAGGGCGAGGATCTGCGCCTGCACGGTGACGTCCAGCGCCGTAGTTGGCTCATCGCAGAGGATGAGCTGCGGGTTGCCTGCAACTGCGGCGGCGATCATGACGCGTTGCCGCATGCCGCCTGACAGCTCGAACGGGTAGCTGCCGAGACGCTCGCCGGGGTTCCTGATGCCGACCAGGTCCATCAGCTCGATGGCTCGGCGACGCGCGGTCCGCCGCGACATCCCGTCTCGTCGGCGCACGGCATCGACGATCTGCTCGCCCACCGTTGTGACGGGGTTGAGGGCCACCGATGGCTCTTGGAAGATCATCGAGATGCCGGTACCGCGCAGTTGCTGCAGGCGCGGGGAGACGGTTGATGGTGCGCCGTCAGCCGCGCCCGCGACGATCTCCTCACCACGGAACAGGATCCGGCCCGACTCGACATACACCGTGGGCGGCAGAATGCCCATGACGGCTCGCAGGGTCATGCTCTTTCCCGAGCCCGACTCCCCCACGAAACCCCGGGCCTCGCCCGCCCGCACCGTGAACGAGACGTCGTCGAGGATGCGCGGGGCGCCGGCACCGCGCCCGAGTGTGAGCGTGAGGCCCTCTACCTCGAGGATTGCAGCAGCGTCCATGCTTCGGGGGCCGTCCGTCACCATTGCCGGGGTCCTGTTCTCGGGCATGGGGGCCATCACCGCTCGATCCGCAGGACGTGTGCCAGGCCCTCGCCGACGAGCGAGAGCGCAAGACTGGTGAGAACCACCGCGGCGGCGGGGAAGAGGGTGAGGCCGTAGTAGCCCGCCGCCAGGAACTGCTGACCGTCGGCCATCATCGCGCCCCAGTCAGGGGTCGGCGGCACAATGCCGAGACCGAAGTAGCTCAGCGTCACGATCACGCCGACGTTCATGACGATGTCGCTCATGGCGTAGACGACTGCTTGGGTGAGGACGTTGGGGGCGATGTGCCGCAGGAGGATTCGCGGTGTCGCAATTCCACCGACCTGGCAGGCCGACACGAACTCCGTATTGCGAACCACCATGGTCTCTGCGCGCACGATGCGGGCGTACGCGACCCAGGACACGGCGGTGATGGCGATGAAGATGGTCCACACGCCACCGCCCAGCACGAACACCAGAGAGATGACGAGGATGAAGAACGGGAAGGCGGTGACGATGTCGGCTACGCGCATGACAATGACGTCGAACCACCCGCCGACGTAGCCGCAGATGATTCCGACGGCTAGACCGATCGCGAACGGCGCCAGCACCGCGACGCTGGCCAGCGTGAGGTCGCTGCGGGCGCCGTAGAGCACCCGGGAGAATATGTCGCGACCGAGGTTGTCCGTGCCGAACAGGTGGGTCCCCGACGGGGGCAGCAGTGCGTGCACCGGATCCGGCTCGATGGGGTCCCAACGGGTCAGGGCGGGGGCCGCGATGGCCAGGGCCACGATGACGCCGAGGATGAGCAGCCCGACCACGAGTGCCGTGTTGCTCCGAGCCACCCCGGAGGGAAGGGTCAGCCGGGTTCGCACGGATGGCGTCAGAGCCGTTGACTCACTCATGCCAGCCTCGCTCTCGGATCCAGTCGTGCGTACGTCAGGTCCGTGAGCAGGTAGACGACGACGACGAGCAGCCCGAAGACCAACGTGCAGCCCTGCACGACGAGGTAGTCGCGGTTGAGGATGCCGCTCATGAGCATCGAGCCCATCCCCGGAATGGCGAAGACCTGCTCCACGACCAGCGCTCCGCTGGCCAGGGCGCCGACCTGGATGCCGAGGATGCTGACGCCTGAGATGCCGGCGTTGCGCAGCACGTACCGGGTCCGGACAACCCTCTCGGGAAGACCCTTGGAGCGAGCGAAGGCGACGTACTCACTCGTGAGCGACTCGGCCATCGCCGCACGAAGACCCCGGACCAGGAGGGGCACGATGCTGAGCGCGATGGTCAGGGCCGGAAGCACGAGCGCGACCGCACGCCCCCCGAGTGAGGAGGGGTACCCACCGGCCGGGAAGATGGCGACCTTGACGCCAAGGAAGAGCAGCAGCAGCCCCCCGACGAGGAAGGTGGGTGCGCCCTGCAGCACGGCGTTGAGCGCTCTCGTGACATGCTCGGCCACGCCTCCGCGGCCGGATGCCGCCGCGGAGGCCAGGGGCACGGCGATCACGACCGCGAACAGGGCCCCGAGCAGCATCAGCGCGACAGTGACCGGGAGTCGTTGTTCGAGCAGTGCGGAGACAGGCGACCGGAAGTACAGGGACCGGCCGAGATCGCCCCTGACGGCGCCGCCCAGATAGCTGACGTACTGCGACCACAGGCTCTGGTCCAGGCCCCACTGGTGGCGCAGTGCGTCGACCGTCGCCTGGGTCGCCTTGTCGCCCAGCGCTGTTCGGGCCGGGTCACCCGGCGAGAGGCGCATCAGCACGAACGAGATCGTGATGACGCCCACCACCACCGGGACCGCCAGCAATAGGCGGCGGGCCAACCAGCGTGTCATCTATTCATCGCCCCAATTCGCTCGACCTGGAGGACCGCACGAGGCCCACGCAACCTGCTCATGGCGCGAGCGACACGTTCTTGAGGAAGTAGTTCCCGGTCGCCCCCGGGTGGAAGCCCTGCACCTTCTTCGAGTATGAGTAGACCGAGGGCGCGTAGTAGAGCGGTACATCAGGGACCTGGTCGAGGACGATTTCCTGCATCCGGTCGTAGAACTTCTTACGACGGGCTTGGTTTTCATCCGCACTCGCAGCGTTCGCAAGCTTTGTGAGCTCGTCGCTTGTGAAGAACGTGTAGAGCAACTTCGAGCCACCGGTGTCGACCCCGGCGAATCGCGCGATCTCATCGGGGTCGATGACGTCGGTGGTGTACCAACCGAGGCCCATGTCATAATTGCCCGCCTTCTTTGCGTCGCGCAGAGCCGAGGGGTCCAGCGTCTGCAGGGTCACCTGGACGCCGATCTTGGCGAGGTTCGACTGGATGAGTTGGGCGATGCTGTTGCTGTTTTGGTTTCCGGCGGCCGTCACGAGCGTGGTCTTGAAACCTTCCGGGTAGGCCGACTTCGCCAAGGTGGCCTGGGCAGCGGCGACGTCGAAGGTCGGTCCTGCGGCTGTGGAGTGTCCCCACGTCGCGGGTGAAAGGAACGTCGTGGCGGTCTGGCCGCTTCCGAACAGCACGGCAGACCGGATCGCTTCCTTGTCGATGGCCTGCGCGACCGCCCGACGCACATTGACGTCGTCGAAGGGCTTCTTGCTGGTGTTCATGCCCAGATAGTCGACCTCGCTGGAGGGGAACGGGTCGACGCTCACCGAGGGCTGCGCCTGCAGACCCTTGATCGTCGAGTACGGCGGGTACTCGTTGATCTGGATCTGGCCCCCGGCCAGCTGTGTCGAGCGGGTGTTGCTGTCGGCGACCACCGTGAAGGTCACCGAGTCAAGCTTGGGCTTTCCGGAGTCCCAGTACTTCCGGTTCCTCACGAGCTTGAGTTCACTGCCCTTAGTCCAGTGGTCGAAGGCGAACGGACCGGAACCGATGGGCGCAGCCGCGAATTCCTCTGCGGACTTGCCGCCGTACTTGTCGGGGACGATCGAATTTGCGAACAGGGCCATGGTCGATGGAAGGGGCGACCATGGCACCTTGGTAGTGAAGACGACGGTGTTGGCGTCGGGCGTCTTGATGTCGCTGATGACGGTGTCCAGGAAGTTGAACGGGGCCTCCGCTCTGCGATTCTGGTCGATCGAGAACTTCACGTCGGCTGAGGTGACGGGCTGCCCGTTGCTGAAGGTCACTCCCTTTCTCAGAGTGAAGGTCCAGCTGAGCTTGT
The DNA here is from genome assembly GCF_056755315.1 of Monashia sp. HAY1-2A. Taxonomy (NCBI): domain Bacteria; kingdom Bacillati; phylum Actinomycetota; class Actinomycetes; order Micrococcales; family Intrasporangiaceae; genus Intrasporangium; species Monashia sp. HAY1-2A. The sequence continues at coordinate 8,235 of NZ_JBNDHY010000067.1, read as the reverse complement.
CGGCTGACTGCACCCACTTCGTAGCCAGTGATGGCTGCAGGTTCAGGCCGTCGGTGGACGGCACCAAGAGGGTGTCGTAGATCTCCTCCATGGTCCAGATCGAGGCGTTGTCCGTGGGCACAGAGGGAAGGAGGCTGGTCGGCTCGTCGGCACGGGCCATGACGAGGTCACCGCCCGCCGGAGCGGCAGTACCATCCACGCCAGCGGCGTTGACAGTGCCACCCGAACCGGAGGAGCAGGCGGCCAGCGCGAGCAGGCTAGTGGTCGCAGTGATGCACAGGGCTTTGCGGGAAGGCCGCACAGGGGTTCCTCTCTGTCTACGCCCCGGTCCGCAGCCGCCCGTCCAGAACGGCCGCCGGGGCCCGGAGTGCAAGGTAGGCAAGCGAGGGAGCCGCCGTGTTGGTCTGGGCCACAATTCCTGCCTCGTGAGTTGATTGAGGCCGACAGTTCCTGCCCGCCCGTTACTCGTTACTTTGAGCACGGCTGCGACCAACCGGAGGCGGCACGGGAGTAGCACGAGAACGCGAGGGCGCCATGTCAAGCGAGCATCAGTTGGTACCTTGGCCGCCGTTGTCAAAGCACACAGCGCTTCGGGCATCGGCCAGGCTCCCCGCAGAGTTGCGTCTCGCCGCCCCCGTCGTCCAAGTCCTATGGGTTCTGCGTGGTCGGGGCTCGGCAGAGCGCACGAGCCGCGTTGTGCGAGGCACTGATGCTGGTCCCGGGCACATGCACACACCCTCCCCGCTGCTGAGCCGCCCCCACATGAAGAGTTACTCGGCAATTGCGGGGCCTACGGCTTGGAGCTCGTCTAGATCGTCAATGGTTCCGACGGCACCAGCCTCGTCGCCTACTTCAAGCGCCCCAAGTCCTAAGTCAGATCCTGAGGAGCCACCGCATGTCTGCTGTTGAAGACCGCCTGTCCGAGCTCGGCCTCACCATTCCCGAGGTCGTGCCGCCCGTCGCCGTCTACGTCTCCGTGGTCCATGAGGGCGACCTCGTCTTCACTTCGGGGCAGCTGCCCATGGTCAACGGGGCCCTACCCGCGACCGGCAAGGTGGGCGCCGAGGTCGACGCCGAGGCCGCCAGGTCGCTCGCCGAGATGTGCGCCCTCAACGCGATCGCCGCGATCAAGTCGGAGATCGGTGACCTCGACGCGGTGACCCGCGTTGTCAAGGTCGTCGGCTTCGTCGCGTCCGACCCGTCGTTCACCGGCCAGCCCGGCGTCATCAACGGGGCCAGCGAGCTGTTCGTGAAGGCGTTCGGGGCCAAGGGGATACACGCCCGGTCCGCGGTCGGCGTCGCGGCGCTGCCGCTGGACGCGCCGGTCGAGGTCGAGGCCATCGTCTCCGTCGCGAAGTGAGCTCCATGGGCCGCCGGTTCCCCCTCACGACCACGCCGGGCTTCTCCCACGCGGCCACGCGCCGCATCGACCGCCTCACCGCCGCGCAAGCGGCGCACAGTCTGGGTGAGCAGCTCCAAGCTGCAGAACACGAGGAACGGGTCGACTGCCGGGACCATGAGACGGGACTTCGCGCCAACACCGCCGTCCACGAAACAACGCCGGGAGAGGCCCTTTGTGGGACACGCATGTACGACTGCCGGTGGGAGGCGGACACCTTGTGTGATGCGCTTCCTGTCTGGCGCGGCACGGCCTTCAAAGCGGCGGAGAACATGGACCTCGGAGGCAGCAAGTCGGTGATCGTTGTTCCTCGGGCAATCAAGAGGCGTGATCTCTTGCCGCGCTACGGCCGCTCCGTGGAAGCACTTGCGGGCCACTACGCAGCTGGCGTTTTCGGGACGACTGCCACTAATGATGTCGACCTCATGCGGCCTTCAACCGAATTTGTCGTCGGCTCGAACAGTGGCTGGGGTGATAACGGCCTGTCCACCGCGCAGGGTGTCTTCTGGGAGATGCAGGCAGGAGCGTGCGACAACTTCGGCTCCGGCGGACTCGTCCAAGTGGGCAGCGAGCTTATAGATACGAATGACCAAGGAGTCGATCTGCGAATGGCTGGAATTGATGCCAGGGTTACACATGATCTTGCAGAGGATCGTGGCTCGAACACGGCCGAAGCTTCCGACCGCATCGTTCGCGGGCGTCGACGCTGTGGACGCCGTGGGGTGGCCTCGTGAGCAAGGTCGTCAAGTCGCTGAACGTCGATGTATCGACTGCCGGCTATTCGCTGAAGGACAGGTTCGTATCGGGTGGGCCCACCTCCGTCATGACGGGAGTCCAGGCAATCGCCAGGCTTTTAGTGGAGAACGCAACGCTCGACCGCCGCCAAGGTGTGCGCACCGGAACGTTTGTGTCGGGATATCCAGGAAGCCCTCTAGGCGGACTTGATCAGTTGCTTCTCGGCATGCCGGACGTCCTGGCCGATCTCGACATCAAGTTTGTGCCAGGGCTCAACGAAGAACTTGCCGCAACCGCCGTTTGGGGCAGCCAATCTCCTGTGACACTGGACACGTCACGATATGAAGGCGTCACCGGAATCTGGTTCGCCAAAGGGCCTGGGCTAGACAGGGCAACCGATGCTCTGCGCCACGCAAACATGTATGGAGTGCACCCGAGCGGGGGGATCCTGCTGATCGTCGGTGACGATCCTGCGGCGAAGTCTTCGACGGTGCCAGCGGTGAGCGAGCGATCGTTGGCCGCCCTAGGTATCCCCGTGCTATTTCCCCGGAACGCTGGCGAGATCGTGAGTCTTGGGCTTCATGGAATCCGCCTCTCAAGAGCGAGTGGGTGTGTCGTTGCCATGAAGGTGGTCGCAGATGTGGCTGATGGCAGCTGGGCCGTCACTGCTCAGGCAGCAGGCGCCGACATTCCTGACATCAGCGTTGAATGGAACGGCTCCCTGTACGAGTACAGACAGCTTCCCTTGGAGCTGAAGCCCGGTGCGATCGTGGCCGCAGAAGCGGCGCTTTTCGGGCCGCGGTCCGCTGTAGTGAACGCCTACAGCCACCGAGCAGAATTGAATCCGGTAACGGTCGCCCCTGACGACGCTTCCTTCGGCATCGTCGCGTCGGGGAGTTGCTACGACTCGATGCGGCAGGCACTCGAAGACCTCGGGGTGACTGATGAGGACTTGAAGCTCGCGGGCGTTAGAGTCCTCAAGTTGGGGATGATGTGGCCGGTAGAGCCGGCCACGCTAAACGAATTCGCCCGAGGTCTCACTGAAATCTTGGTCGTTGAGGACAAGACGCCGTTCATCGAATCGGCGATCCGTGAGCAGTTGTACGGCCGCCCCGGCGCGCCGATTGTACTGGGCAAACGCGACACGCAAAATGCCGTTCTCATTCCCGTTGAGGGCGAACTCACCGCCGGTCGGCTGCTCTCGCCGCTGCGGCGCGTCCTCGGGGACCGCCTTGAGGTCGCACGGCCGTTGCCTGGTCGTATTGACCTACCGCTTCTCGAGACTTCTCGCACGCCGTACTTCTGCAGTGGCTGCCCTCATAACAGGTCGACGGCCGTCCCCGAAGGATCGCTTGCGGGCGGCGGGATCGGCTGTCATACGTTGGTGACCGCGTCGCAGCGCACCGACAGCGCGGTTGTTGGACTCACGCAGATGGGTGGGGAAGGCGCACAGTGGATCGGTCAGTCCTGGTTCAGTCACGCCAACCACATCTTTCAAAACGTCGGAGACGGCACCTACTTCCATTCCGCCCAGCTTGCGGTGCAGGCCAGCATCGCGGCTGGCACAAACATCACCTACAAGCTGCTCTATAACGATGTCGTTGCCATGACAGGAGCTCAGGATCCACAGGGAGCTCTTGGGGTCGAAGCACTCGTTCGCAAATTGTTGCTCGAGGGGGTCGTACGCGTCATCATCTGTGCCGATGAGCCCCAGAAGTATCGGCGGGCTCGCCTTCCGCGGGGGACGGTTGTCTGGCACCGTGATCGCCTTGACGAGGCGCAGCGATCGCTGCGGGAGGTCACGGGTGTAACCGTTTTGATCTATGACCAGCACTGCGCCGCTGATGCACGGCGGCAGCGAAAGCGGGGAAAGCTCCCACGGCGCAATGTGCGTGTCGTGATCAACGAGGCGGTGTGTGAAGGTTGTGGTGACTGTGGAGTCAAGAGCAACTGCCTTTCCGTCCAACCGGTTGAGACGGATTTTGGCCGCAAGACCCGGATTGACCAGTCGTCCTGCAACACGGACTACAGCTGCCTCGACGGCGACTGCCCGTCGTTCGTTGCTGTAGAGGTGGACCCCAATGCGCAAACGAAGCGTATTGTCGCGGAACCGCCGCAAATCCCGGAACCCCCGGACATCCGCATCCACCGGACGTACAACATTTTCATGGCGGGTATCGGCGGTACCGGAATCGTCACGGTGAACCAGGTACTTGCAGCCGCAGCGCTTACCGCTGGCTTCGAGGTCGAATCCCTCGATCAAGTCGGAATGAGCCAAAAGGCCGGGCCCGTGACGGGTCACCTGCGCTTCTCCCGCGGCCGGTTGGAGCCAGCGAACCGGCTCACCCCCGGTAGCGCCGACTGTCTCTTGGGGTTCGATTTGCTGACCCTCGCCGAGGGAAAGAATCTCGACTTCGGCGACCCGAGAGTCACCACCGCGGCTGTTTCGACAAGCCGAACACCCACCGGCGCAATGGTCTACGACCGAGACGTCACTCACCCCGACGAGGCCGAACTCTTGGCTCGTGTTGCAACAGTGACGCGCCATGTCCGCACCGTGGACATGCTCGAAGCCGCACGTCAACTGTTTAGCGACACCTCGGCTGCAAACTTCATCCTGGTCGGTATTGCCTATCAGTCGGGGTGGCTACCGATTCCCGCTGCAGCGATCGAAACTGCGATCAAGCTCAACGGGGTTTCCGTCGAGAGCAACGTTCGCGCCTTTCGGTGGGGACGTGTCGCGGTCGCGGATCCCGAGGTGTTCGCGCGGGCAACCGTGCGGAGCAGCCGGGGGCATCGCCGACCGGCGCTGACCGATTCTTTGGATCTTCGGATCGAAACACTCGAGGCGGAGGTGGGAAACCTAGTGCGGCGCCGCGCTGAGGAGCTCGTACTCTTTCAGGGCGTCCGTGCGAGTGCGGCCTACGTAGACTTGGTGGTCCGCGCGAGTGCGGCCGAGGCTGCTTTCACGAGCAAGACGCACTTCGCCGAAGCTGTGGCAAGGAACCTCTTTAAGCTGATGGCCTACAAGGACGAGTACGAAGTCGCCAGACTCTTGACTGATGCTGAGTTCGTCGCCGATTTGACGGCGGAGTTCCCGGCCGGCTCGAAAGTCTCGTACAAGCTTCACCCGCCAGTCCTTCGGGCGATTGGACGCCGAAGCAAGATTTCGTTCGGACCGCGCTCACACGTAGTCCTGCGAGTGCTGGCACGGGGGAAGTTTCTTCGGGGAACGCGCTTCGATCCGTTCGGCTACGCCCACGTGCGCCGAGTGGAGCGTGCGCTGGTACGGAATTATGTTGATTTCGTCCAGCATGAAGTCGAGACGCTGAGCCCTGAGTCATATACCCATGCAGTTCGCGTGGCCTTATTGCCTGACCAGGTTCGTGGTTACGAGCAGGTCAAGCTCGGCTCTGTGAAGCGGTACGTCTCAGAACTCCAATCGCTCGGGGTGCCGACCGACGATCTGCGCAAGTTGTTGGGTGCTGATATCCCACATGCTGGCGGTAAGCCGCGTTGAACCAATGGCCATCCGAAGTTGCCTCGGTGGCGGATGGGTGCCGAGGTCAAGATGACCGCAGACCTTCGTGCGGCCACTGCCCGGCGCGGCTCTGCGCGGTCACCAACGGCGCGAGATCCGGCTCCCGGTGGAACGCCTGGGGGGCGTCGGAAGAGTCCGATCCTTGGAATAGGCTTCGCCAACAACATCCTTGCGCCTAACTTCCACTTCAAACCTTTGGTCGACTTGTACCGCCGAAGGTTCGCGCACCACCAACACGGGAGCGCTGAGCAGGCCATCGTCGGGCTGGGCGGTCATGCGTTCATCGCCCGCCGGTCGCAGGACGCAGTCTCTGCCTTCCGCCCCTTCTTCGAGAACAACCACATCTATGGATGTCAGGGCGTCTCGAGGACTACATGGCCGGGACCCTATGAGTGTGGGCAGTCCACACGAAGTCATCGACAAGACGATGAGCTTTCGCACCGGCTTCGGTGACTACCAGAGGCAGCTGTGGAATCTCGATGCTGCCGGTCTACCGCTGGGGACAGTCCTAGACCAGATCGAACTGCTGGCTAGCGAAGTCGTCCCGTTCTCCGCGTGGAGATGGCCAAGGGCCGTGACGCCGGCGCCGCTGAAGCCCCAGGCCATGCTGGCCTCGTGCGCGCAACCTATGGCAGTCAGCCTGCGCGTCAGCCGGTCCCAGCCGCCAACCGCGGTGACAACCTCACTGGCCCGTCCCGTTACCGGGATGCGGCCCCGGCCGATCAGGGCTGAGAGAGCACGTCGTGGACTCCCCCAAGGAGGCTCCCTCCCCCCAGTGCAGGTAGTGCTGCTCAGCGCCGGAGTGAGCAACCCCTCGTCCTCGCGGCTGCTCACCGACCGGTTGTCAGCACACGTGGACGACGCATGACGACCGACGATTGCTCAGTGATGGCGATGGCTGTTGAGCTCGGACCCCTGGCCGTCGATGTGGCCAACATGCTCGTCGGAGGGCTGGCAAGCCTCTCGTTGAGCGCAGTCTTCCAAGTCCCGTCCAGGGCAGACATCATCTCGCTGAACACCGATCTACAAAGCCGGCATCAGCGGGCTCTTCGAGTCCTTCCTCGACACACTGGACAAAGACCTGCTGGTCGGAAAGGTCGTGGCGCTGACCGCGACAGCCGGCACCGCGCGGCATGCCTAGTGGTCGATGACCACCTTCGTCCCCTCTTCGCCTTCATGCGCGCGGTCACCGTGCCGACGGCCGTGTTCGCCGCAGCGGAGGACTGGGCCGACCCTGCACTGACAAGCCGTCTACGCCGTGCCGTCCGGGAAGTGACCGCTTTGCATCGACCCAGCCTGGCCAGCGAGGTCCACGCCCACTCCTGGAGCGCGTACGAGCACTCTTACACGACGGCTCAGGCGCAGCATCGCGGTCCCGGTGCAGAGCTCGACTTCGACACTCCCCTCATGCGCCTGGCGGCTGGAGGACCATGAGCGCCCCCGGCGACGCGACTGTGCGTGGTTGGCTCCGCGAGGACCTGCTGGCCCAGCGCCAGGCGACACCTGCGGAGATCGGCCGCATCGCCACGTCGAACCCCAGTCAATGAGCCTCTCGACTGAACGTCTCTCTGTCCGATGGAACAAATGACGAGTCGAGAGTTCTCCTGATGGACCGACCCGGCCGGTGCTGGCACCCATCACAGTCACCTCATTCATCGACGAGCCGGAGGCAACGTGAAGGTCTACATCTCTGTTGACATGGAGGGCGTTGGCGGCATCGCCACCTACGACCAAGTGGTCCGCGGCGGCCACGGCTACCCGCTCGCGCAGCGTCGAATGACTGCCGAGGCAAACGCAGCCATCGACGGTGCCCTCGCGGGAGGTGCCTCCGAGGTTCTCGTCAGCGACAGCCACGGCACGATGGACAACCTCCTGCAGGAAGAGCTCGACCCGCGGGCGCGCCTAATCTTCGGTTCACCACGCGGGTTCTGCATGGCCGAAGGCCTCGATGAGTCCTTCGACTTGGCCATGTTCGTCGGCTACCACGCGCCCGCAGGTTCGATCGGCGTCCTGGCGCACACCTTCTCCGCGCACTTCGCTGCCGTCCGCGTCAACGGCACCAACGCCTCTGAGGCGTCCGTCAACGCACTGTTTGCCGCAAGCAGGCGTGTCCCCGTCGGCCTGCTGACCGGAGATGACGTCATCTGCGCGATCGCCGAACGGTCGCTGCCCAGCGTGCTGACTGTCCCCGTGAAGCGGTCCCATGGATTTTCTGCCGCGGACAGTCTCGCGCCAGTCGTCGCCTGCGCACGTATCCGGGAAGCTGCCCGCAAAGCCGTGGAAAGGGCCGAGCAGCGTCATCTGCTGACCCTTCCTGACTCGCTCCATCTCGAGATTGACTTGCCCAACGCGACAGCGGCCGAGCTGGCAAGCGGTATCCCCGGTGTACAGCGGGTCAACGAGCGCACCATCGGTCGCGAGGTCGCCTCGGCGGATGAGCTCCTCGGGCTCATCATGGTCAGCTACAACCTGGCCCAGGTGAGCTTCTCGAGCGTGCTGTCCCTGATCAATCGCAAATGAGCACTTCAGAATGGTGACGCCACTGAGACAGTGGTGGAAC
>NZ_JBNDHY010000066.1:0-24124 GCF_056755315.1 Monashia sp. HAY1-2A | reverse complement strand
TCCGTCGTCGGCAGCGTCAGATGTGTATAAGAGACAGGGCAGGAGGTCGGCGGGTCAGAAGGTCTCGCGGGGCTGGTAGGTGCCCCACACCTGGCGCAGGGCGTGGGCGACCTCGCCGCCGGTGGCGCGGGCGGCCAGCGCCTCCTTCATCGGGTAGAGGACGTTGTCGGTGCCGCGGGCGGCCTCCTGCAGCCGGGCCAGGGCGGCGTCGACCGCGGTCTGGTCGCGGCCGGCGCGCAGCGCGGCGAGCCGTTCGCGCTGCTCGACCTCGATCTGCGGGTCGACCCGCAGCGGCTCGTAGCGCTCCTCCTGCTCCAGGGTGAACCGGTTGACCCCGACGACGGTGCGTTCGCCGTTGTCGATCTGCAGCTGGACCCGGTAGGCGGAGCGTTCGATCTCGGACTTCTGGAAGCCCTGCTCGATCGCGGCGACCGCCCCGCCGCGGTCCTCGACCTGGCCGATGAGCTCGAGCGCGGCGGCCTCGATCTGGTCGGTCATCGACTCGATGACGTAGGAGCCGGCGAACGGGTCGACGGTCTTGGTCACGTCGGTCTCGTAGGCGATGACCTGCTGGGTGCGCAGCGCGAGCCGGGCCGCCTTCTCGGTCGGCAGCGCGATGGCCTCGTCGAAGCTGTTGGTGTGCAGAGACTGGGTGCCGCCCAGCACCGCCCCGAGGCCCTGCAGCGCGACCCGGACGAGGTTGACCTCCGGCTGCTGGGCGGTCAGCTGCACCCCGGCGGTCTGCGTGTGGAACCGCAGCATCATCGACTTGGGGTTCGCCGCGCCGAACTGCTCCTTCATGATCCGGGCCCAGATCCGGCGGGCCGCCCGGAACTTGGCCACCTCCTCCAGCAGCGTCGTGCGCGCCACGAAGAAGAACGACAGCCGCGGCGCGAAGTCGTCCACGGCCAGGCCGGCGGCCTGCGCGGCCCGGACGTACTCCATCGCGTTGGCCAGGGTGAAGGCGATCTCCTGCACCGGCGTCGCGCCGGCCTCGGCCATGTGGTAGCCGCTGATCGAGATGGTGTTCCAGCGCGGCAGCTCCCGCTGGCAGTAGGCGAACACGTCCGCGACCAGGCGCAGCGACTCGCGCGGCGGGTAGATGTAGGTGCCGCGGGCGATGTACTCCTTGAGCACGTCGTTCTGGATCGTGCCGGTCAGCGCGTCGCCGGGCACGCCCTGCTCCTCGGCGACCAGCTGGTAGAGCAGCAGCAGCGTCGAGCCCGGCGCGTTGATCGTCATCGACGTGGAGATCTTGTCCAGCGGCAGCCCGTCGAACAGAACCCGCATGTCCTCCAGGCTGTCGATGGCCACCCCGACCTTGCCGACCTCGCCGTGCGCGATCGGCTCGTCGGAGTCATAGCCCATCTGCGTGGGCAGGTCGAAGGCCACCGACAGCCCACCGGTGCCGGCCTGCACCAGCTGGTGGTAGCGCTCGTTGCTCTCCTTGGCGGTGCCGAACCCGGCGTACTGGCGCATCGTCCACGGCCGTCCGGTGTACATCGACGGGTACACCCCCCGCGTGAACGGGTAGCCCCCCGGCGCGCCCAGCTTGGCCGCCGGGTCCCACCCCGCCAGCGCCGACGCGTCGTACACGGGCTCGATGGGCAGGTCGGACTCGGAGCGCGCGCCGGTGCTGTCAGCCATGGTGCCGAGCGTAGCCACGGGCCCGGCGCGTACGGGTCCGTCGGGGCCCCGACGTTGTCGATCTCACGTCCCCGGCAGGTGCCTCCGGCCGGCCGCAGGCGCTGGGGACCCCTCAGGCGCCGGGCGGCTCACACGTCGGGCGGCTCATGCTCGGGCGGCTCACGCCTCGGTCGGCCACTGCGCCGCGACCTGCGCCCGGCGCCGCTCCCAACTCTCGTGCATGCCGGCCATCTCCTGCGCGACGTGGTCGAGGAACTCGACCGACAGGGCGAGGCGCCGACCGGCCGCGCTGTCGACCCCGCCGACGGCCTCGAGCCCGGCCCGGACCGAGGCCTCCATCTGACCGAGCAGCCGGTCGCGGCTCAGCATCGCCTCGTGCCACGCGTCGAGGTGCACGACGTAGACGTCGCGACGCGAGCCACGCTCGCGCTCCTTGCCGATGAGGTGGGTCTGGGTCAGGTACTGGACGGCACCCGACACGGCTGCGGGGCTGACGTCGAGGGCCTCGGTGAGCTCGAGCGCGGTCATGCGTCCGTCCTCGTCGGCCAGCAGCTGGGCGAAGACGCGGGACGCGAGCCTTGGCATGCCGGCCTCGGTGAGGACGTTGCCGAACCGCTCGACGTAGGCGGCGACCGCTCGTTCGTCGCGCTCGGTCATCCACCGCTCCTTCGGTCGTCGGGCCTTCACCCTAACCATCCGCCATAACATTCAGTAAATCGTGAATCCTGTGTATTGTCGATGACATGACCACGGCGATCGAGGTCCACGACCTCCGCAAGACGTTCGGCCACGTCGTCGCCCTCGACGGCCTCGACCTCGAGGTGTCCGCCGGCGAGATCCATGGGTTCCTCGGTCCCAACGGCGCCGGCAAGTCGACGACGATCCGGATCCTCCTCGGCCTGCTGCGCGCCGACGCCGGTCGCGCGTCGCTGCTCGGCGGGGACCCCTGGCGCGACGTCGAGACGCTGCACCGGCGTCTGGCCTACGTCCCCGGCGACGTCGCCCTCTGGCCAAACCTCACCGGCGGGGAGGTCATCGACCTGCTCGCCCGGCTCCGCGGTGGCATCGACGAGCGGCGGCGCGCCGACATGCTCGCCCGCTTCGACCTCGACCCGACGAAGAAGGGCCGCTCGTACTCCAAGGGCAACCGGCAGAAGGTCGCCTTGGTCGCCGCACTGTCCTCCGACGTCGAGCTGCTCGTCCTCGACGAGCCCACCTCGGGTCTCGACCCGCTGATGGAGGCCGTCTTCAAGGACGCGGTCCGCGAGTTCCGCACTGCCGGTGGCACCGTCCTGCTGAGCAGCCACATCCTGTCGGAGGTCGAGTCGCTGTGCGACCGCGTCAGCATCATCCGCGAGGGACGCAACGTCGAGTCCGGGACCCTGGCCCAGCTGCGGCACCTGTCCCGGACGCGGGTCGAGGCGACGCTCGACCGGCCGGCGGACCCGGCCCGACTCGCCGCCCTCGACGGCGTCTCCGACGTCGTGGCGTCCGACGGCCACGTCTCGTGCAGCGTCGAGAGCGCCCACCTCGGCGCGCTGCTGGCGCTGCTCGGCAGCCACGGGATCACGGCCCTGACCAGCGCCCCCCCGACGCTCGAGGAGCTCTTCATGGAGCAGTACCGGCCCAGCGCTGCCGGGGTCCGCGCCGACGGGACACCGGCCGGGGTGGCGACGCCGCGATGAGCGCCCTCACCGGAACGGGCTCGCTGCTTCGCCTGGCGTCCCGGCGCGACCGGGTCCTCGTGCCGGTGAGCGTCCTCGCCCTCACCGGGTTCGCTGCGGGGTCGGCCCGGGCGACGCTCGACCTCTACCCGACCCTCGCCGGCGCCCTGTCGGTCTTCCGACCGATCATCGACAGCCCGGCGACGGTCGCGCTCTACGGCCCGGCCACGAGCCTGAGCCTCGACTCCTTCGCGGTGTTCAAGACGATCCTGCTCGGCGGCGTCTTCGTGTGCCTGCTCGCCTACATCGTCGTGCGCCGGCACACCCGCACCGAGGAGGAGGCGGGCCGGCTCGAGCTGCTCGGCGCCGGGGCCGTCGAGCGCCGCGCACCCCTGACGGCCGCGGTCGCGCTCGGTGCCGGGGCCGTGGTCGCCACGGCCGTGCTCAGCGCCGCCGCCCTCGCCGGCGTCGGCCTCGACGGACGGGGCTCGCTCGCGTTCGCCGTGGCGTGGGCCGTCATGGGCCTGTCCTGGGTGGGCATCACCGCCGTCGCGGCCCAGCTGACCGAGACGACGCGGGGCACGGCGGCGATCTCGCTGGGGGCACTCGGCGTCGCCTTCGTGCTGCGGGCACTCGGCGACACCGCCGCGGAAGGCAGCCCGGCACGGTTCCTCGTGTGGCTCTCACCCCTGGGCTGGGGCGAGCGTGTGTCGCCCTACGGCGCCGACGACCTCCGGCCGCTGTGGCTCGGCCTCGCCGCGTTCGTCGTCCTCGTCGGTGCGGCGTTCCGGCTGCGCGAGCGCCGCGACCTCGGTGCCGGGATCCTGCCGAGCCGACCGGGGCGGGCCCGCGGATCGATGCGGTCCGTCGGGGGCCTGACGGCCCGTCTCGCCCGGGGCACCCTCGTCGGCTGGTCGGTCAGCGTCGTCGTCCTCGGCTCGGTCGTCGGCTCGATCGCGACGAGCGTCCAGTCGCTGGACTCGTCCGGGTCGACGCGCGAGCTCCTGCAGAAGCTCGCCGGTGCCACGGGCCAGGACAGCTCGATGGCCGACGCCTTCTTCGCGACCGAGCTGCACATCGCCGCCTACGCCGTCGCCGCGATGGGCATCTCGCTCGTGACCCGGTTGCACACGGAGGAGGCCGCGCTGCGCGCCGAGGCGCTGCTCGCGACCGGGGCGACGCGGACCCGTTGGGCCCTCTCGCACCTGCTCCTCGCGTCCGTGGCCACCGCCGGGGCGATGGGGCTCCTCGGCCTGACCGCCGGTCTGGCGGCCGGCCGGACCGCCGGAGACGGCGCCGGCTCCGTCGGCCGCCTGGTCGCGGCCGCGCTCGTCACCGTCCCGGCCATCTGGGTCTGCGTCGCCGTCGCGATGCTGCTCGTCGGGGCCGCCCCGCGGCTCACCGGTCTCGCGTGGGCGGCCCTCGTCGTCTTCCTGCTCCTCGGCGAGCTCGTCCTCGTCCTCGGCCTGCCCCCGTGGATGACCGACCTGTCGCCGTTCGGTCACGTGCCCTCGATGCCGGCCGACGAGCTGCGGGTCCTGCCCCTCGTCCTGCTCACCGGGGTCGCGGTGGCCGTCGCGGGCCTCGGGCTGGGCGCCCTGCGGCGGCGCGACATCGGCTGAGCGTCACCCGCCCGGGCGGGCGCCGGCGCGTGTCGGGCCGTGGTCGGGCCGGGGCCGGGCGGGGGCCGGGCGGGGCTCGGACCCGCTCGGCCACCTGGCTGCCCATCGGTACGGTGTCCCCCATGAGTGCGATCCCCGGCTTCTGGGCCGTCATCCCCGCCGGCGGGTCCGGCACGCGGCTCTGGCCGATCTCGCGCCGCCAGTCCCCCAAGTTCCTCCACGACCTCACCGGGTCCGGACAGTCGCTCCTGCGCGCCACGTGGGACCGGCTCCAGCCGCTCGTCGGCGAGCAGATGCTCGTCGTGACGGGCATCGCGCACGAGGACGCCGTCCGGGCGCAGCTGCCGATGCTCGGGCACGACGCGGTCGTCGGGGAGCCCTCGCCGCGCGACTCGATGCCGGCGATCGGCCTCGCCGCCGCGATCCTCGAGCGGCGTGACCCGGAGGCCGTGCTCGGGTCGTTCGCCGCCGACCACGTCATCGCCGACACGGACGCCTTCGAGCGCGCGGTCCGCGAGGCCGTCGCCGTCGCGCGGGAGGGCGAGCTCGTCACCATCGGCATCGAACCCACCCACGCGGCAACCGGATTCGGCTACATCCGACTCGGTGCACCACTGGCCGTCGCGGGTGCACCGAGCGCCCACCGTGTCGACGACTTCGTCGAGAAGCCGGACGCCGACACCGCACGCCGCTACCTCGAGACCGGCGAGTACCGTTGGAACGCAGGGATGTTCGTCGTCGGCGCCACGACCCTGCTCGAGCTGCTCGCAGAGAACCACGCCGACATGGTGGACCACCTCCGGATCATCGCGGCGGACCCGCGTCGCATGCGCGACCTCTGGCCCGGACTCCGGAAGATCGCCATCGACCACGCCGTGGCCGAGCCGGCCGCCGCCGCGGGGCGGGTCGCCGTCGTGCCGGCGGCGCTCGGCTGGGACGACGTCGGGGACTTCGCCTCCCTGACCCATCTCGTCGACGCGTCGAGCGACCTGCCGGGCATCACCGCGATCGGGCCCTCCGACGACATCCTCAGCATCGACTCCACGGCGACGGTCGCCACCGGAGGCCGCCTCGTGGCCCTCATCGGCGTCGAGGACCTCGTCGTCGTCGACACCCAGGACGCCCTCCTCATCACCCGACCGGAGCGCGCCCAGGACGTCAAGCGGATCGTCGAGGAGCTCACCGCCCGCGGGCGCACCGACCTCACCTGACTCCCCTCGCGGCGTCCGCGCCGGCCCAGTCAGGGCGAACCCGCCCGTGGTGAGCCCGGAGGCGCGACAGTGGAGGCATGACCTCGATGCTGCCCGACGAGGGCGAGTACCTCACGACGGGCTGGGAGCGCGACCTCGACCCCGCCGACTCCCTCGTGCGCCAGGGCATCGACGCGCACGTGTCATGGGCCCGCGCCCTGACAACGGCGGCGCGCGGGCGCTTCGTCGACGCCGACAGCTTCTCCGCGGGCATGGGGGGTGGCGCCTCGGCGATGCTCAACTGGGCGATCGTCACGCGTCCACCCGACGACTGGGATGCGCTCGCCGCCGGCGTCGTCGCGACCTACGGGCCCGAGGCGTCGGCCATCCTCGTGAGCCCCTTCCCGACGCCAGACCTCGCGGCGCACGGGCTGGGGCTCGTCGGGCACCCCCCGTTCATGCTCCGCCCGACGTCGACCCTCACCGAGCCGCCGGTCTCGACCGTCGACGTGCGCGAGGCCACCGACCCGGTCGCCCTCGCCGACGCCCAGCGCGTTCTCGTCGAGGGCTACCCGATGCCGGACATGGCCCAGCTGCCGCCCGGTGACTTCTACCGTCCGGAGGTCGTCGACGGCAGGACGCGGGTCTTCGTCGGCTACGTCGACGGCGAGCCCGCGGCGACGTCGGCCGCGCACTCGGCGGCGGGCCTGACCGTCGTGGAGAACGTCGCGGTCCTGCCGTCGGCCCGCGGCCGTGGCGCCGGCGCGGCCCTGACGTGGGCGGCCACGACGGCCTGGCCCGGGCAGCCGGCGGCGCTCGTCGCGAGCGACGCCGGCCAGCCGGTGTACGAGCGGCTCGGCTACCTGCGCCTCCTCCGCTGGACGTGCTGGGTCAAGCCGTAGGACCCGGCCAGAACCCGTCGAGGGAGCCGACACGAGCCGTCGAGGCGGTCTCCGGCACGAGGTCGTCACCCAGTCGTCACCCGACCCACGTCAGCGCGTCGCCCGGCGGGCCCGCCGGACCGCGACCGTGGTGGCGTGCGCATCGCGATCGTCACGGAGTCGTTCCTGCCGAGCGTCAACGGCGTCACGACGAGCGTCTGCCGCGTCGTCGAGCAGCTGCGCCACCGCGGTGACGAGGTCGTCGTCATCGCACCCCGCTCACGCGAGCTCGGGCCGTCCCAGTTCGAGGGTGCGACCGTCCACCGCGTCGCGTCGCTGCCGGTGCGCCAGTTCGACGTCGGCCTGCCCGTGCCGGAGATCGAGCGCCTCCTCGCGGGTTTCGGTCCCGACGTCGTGCACGTCGCCAGCCCGTTCGTCCTCGGCGCCCGCGGTCTGGCCGCGGCCCGCGCGCTGGACCTCCCGGCGGTCGCCGTCTTCCAGACCGACATGGCGGCCTACGTCCGGCAGCACACGCCCGGGCCCGCGGGCGCAGCGGCGGCCGCGACGACGTGGCGCTGGATCCGCCGGATCCACGGCTGGGCGGACCTGACGCTCGCCCCGTCGAGCGCGGCCCTCGCCCAGCTGCGCGAGCAGGACGTGCCGCGCACGGTGGTCTGGGGCCGTGGCGTCGACGCCGAGCTGTTCAACCCGGCCTGGCGCGCCGACGCCCTGACCCGCGCGCTGCGTCGCGAGCTGGCGCCGGACGGCGAACGCCTCGTCGGCTACGTCGGCCGGCTCGCCCCGGAGAAGGAGGTCGAGCGTCTCGCCGAGCTCGCCGACCTGCCGGGCACCCGCCTCGTCGTCGTGGGCGACGGACCGTCCCGGACTGCCGTCGGCACCGCGCTCACCGAGGCGGTCGCGGCATCCGCCCGCCGCCCGAACCGGCCACCCGTCCTGCTCGGGCCCCGGCACGGCGACGACCTCGCCCGGGCGTACGCGGCCCTCGACGTCTTCGTGCACACCGGGAGCGCGGAGACCTTCGGCCAGACCATCCAGGAGGCCGGCGCGAGCGGCCTGCCCGTCGTCGCACCGCGGGCCGGAGGCCCGATCGACCTCGTGACCGACGGGCTCAACGGCTACCTCTTCGACCCCGCGGAGCCCGGGTCACTGCGCAGGCAGGTCGGCCGCGTGCTCGCCTCGCCCGCGCACGCCGAGGACCTCGGGCGGCGCGGACACGACCTCGTCCGAAACCGCTCGTGGGGGTCGGTGGTCGGGCGGCTCCTCGAGCACTACACGACGGCGGTCACCTCCCGCGACGCAACCCGGCGCGCGGTCGTCCACCCGGCCGCATGAGCGCGCCGGAGTCCGAGCGGCGTACCCGAGGCGGACCGACACGGATGGGCCGCCATCACCCGGATGTGACGCACGTGACACTAGAGTGAGGACGGCGCCCGACCAACGACGGTGGAGGTTCGCACGATGAGTGACACGAGGCTCGACCCGGCTTCGAGCGGAGGGTCCGTCGCCGGTGGCGTCGGCTCGCCGGGCAGGGCCCGGATCGGCGCGCGGACGCTGCGGACCGACCGCTGGTGGCTCCCGCCGGCGGTCACCTTCACGCTCATCGTCATCTGGCTGCTCTACGCCCTCGTCCGCACCTCGATGCAGCGCGACTACTTCGTGGCGACCTACCACTACCTGACGCCGTTCTACTCCCCCTGCGTGACGG
The DNA here is from genome assembly GCF_056755315.1 of Monashia sp. HAY1-2A. Classification (NCBI taxonomy): domain Bacteria; kingdom Bacillati; phylum Actinomycetota; class Actinomycetes; order Micrococcales; family Intrasporangiaceae; genus Intrasporangium; species Monashia sp. HAY1-2A. The sequence continues at coordinate 15,394 of NZ_JBNDHY010000066.1, read as the reverse complement.
CCTCGTGCCACCCCGAGGCGCGGCACCTCGGCACGTGGATCGGTGAGATGCCACCTCTCGTGCCGTACGCCTTCTTCCTCCTGCCGATCCTGCTCGGCTTCCGGCTCACCTGCTACTACTACCGCAGGGCGTACTACCGGGCGTTCTGGCTCTCGCCGCCCGCCTGCGCCGTCGCCGAGCCGCACGCGACGTACACGGGCGAGACACGCTTCCCGCTCATCCTCCAGAACGCCCACCGCTACTTCTTCTACGCCGCCGTCGTCGTGTCGGCCATGAACACGCTGGACGCCTTCGACGGGTTCCACGGCAAGGACGGCGGGGTGGGGGTGGGCCTCGGCACGGTCGTGATGCTCGTCAACGTGGCCTTCCTGTGGCTCTACACGCTGTCGTGCCACTCGTGTCGCCACCTCATCGGCGGCCGGCTCAAGCACTTCTCGAAGCACCCCGTGCGCTACCGCGCGTGGACCGTCGTGTCGCGGCTCAACACCCGCCACATGCAGCTGGCCTGGATCACCCTGGGCACCCTGATGATCACCGATCTCTACATCGCCCTGGTCGCATCCGGGGCCCTGACCGATCTGAGGTTCTACAACTGATGGCCGCCGAGCTGGAGACCCACGACTACGACGTCCTCGTCGTCGGCGCCGGCGGGGCGGGCCTGCGGGCCGCCATCGCCGCCCGCGAGGCCGGCCTGCGCACCGCGATCATCTGCAAGTCGCTGTTCGGCAAGGCGCACACCGTCATGGCCGAGGGCGGCATCGCCGCGAGCATGGGCAACGTCAACAGCAGGGACAGCTGGCAGGTGCACTTCCGCGACACGATGCGCGGCGGCAAGTTCCTCAACTCGTGGCGGATGGCCGAGCTGCACGCCAAGGAGGCCCCCGACCGCGTCTGGGAGCTGGAGACGTACGGCGCGCTCTTCGACCGCACCCCCGACGGGCGCATCAGCCAGCGCAACTTCGGCGGCCACGAGTACCCCCGCCTCGCGCACGTCGGTGACCGCACCGGCCTCGAGCTGATCCGCACGATGCAGCAGAAGATCGTCTCCCTCCAGCAGGACGACCAGCGCGCGTCGGGCGACCCGGAGAGCCACCTCAAGGTCTTCGCGGAGGTCACGATCACCGACCTGCTCCAGGACGAGCGCGGTGCCGTCGCCGGAGCCTTCGGCTACTTCCGCGAGTCAGGGCGCTTCGTCCGGTTCAACGCACCGGCAGTCGTGCTCGCCACCGGCGGCATCGGGAAGTCCTTCAAGGTGACCTCGAACTCGTGGGAGTACACCGGGGACGGCCACGCCCTGGCGCTGCGCGCCGGCTCGACGCTCGTCAACATGGAGTTCGTCCAGTTCCACCCGACGGGGATGGTCTGGCCGCCCTCCGTCAAGGGCATCCTCGTCACCGAGTCGGTGCGTGGCGACGGCGGGGTGCTCAAGAACTCCGAGGGCAGGCGCTTCATGTTCGACTACGTGCCCGACGTCTTCCGGGGGCAGTACGCCCAGACGGAGGAGGAGGGCGACCGCTGGTACACCGACCCGGACAACAACAAGCGCCCGCCCGAGCTGCTCCCCCGCGACGAGGTGGCGCGTGCGATCAACTCGGAGGTGAAGGCCGGACGCGGCTCGCCCCACGGTGGCGTGTTCCTCGACATCGCGTCGCGGCGCAGCCCCGAGGAGATCCTCAAGAAGCTGCCGTCGATGCACCACCAGTTCAAGGAGCTCGCCGACGTCGACATCACCCGGGAGGCGATGGAGGTCGGCCCGACGTGCCACTACGTCATGGGCGGTGTCGAGGTCGACCCCGACAGCGCTGCCGCCGCCCGGGTGCCCGGGCTCTTCGCCGCAGGTGAGGTGTCCGGGGGCATGCACGGGTCGAACCGCCTCGGCGGCAACTCCCTGTCCGACCTGCTCGTCTTCGGGGCGCGCGCCGGGGCCGGTGCGGCCGCCTACGTCCGGCAGCTCGGCGAGGCCCGACCGGTCGTCCCGCAGTCGGCGGTCGACGCCGCGGCCGCCACCGCGCTCGCCCCCTTCGAGGAGGAGGGCGGCGAGAACCCGTACACCCTCCACCAGGAGATGCAGCAGACGATGAACGACCTCGTCGGCATCATCCGCAAGGCGGAGGAGATCGAGACGGCGCTCACGAAGCTCGAGGAGCTGAAGGAGCGGGCCGGGCACCTGACGGTCGAGGGCCACCGACAGTTCAACCCCGGCTGGCACCTCGCTCTCGACCTGCGCAACATGCTCGCGGTCAGCGAGTGCGTCGCGCGGGCGGCCCTGCTGCGTCAGGAGTCCCGCGGCGGCCACACGCGCGACGACTACCCGGACATGGACCCGCACTGGCGCGCCCGCAACCTCATCTGCTCGGTCGAGGGTGACGGCATACGCGTCGACGAGCAGCCGATGCCGGCGATGCGCGAGGACCTGCTGGCCCTCTTCGAGCGCGACGAGCTGGCCAAGTACCTCACGGCCGACGAGCTCGCGGGCATCGGGGCCACCGGTCAGCCGACGGACGGGAGCGGGTCATGACCTACGACGCGGCGTTCCGGGTGTGGCGCGGCGACGCCGACGGTGGCGAGCTCGTCGACTACACCGTCGAGGTCAACGAGGGCGAGGTCGTCCTCGACGTCATCCACCGGCTCCAGGCAACCCAGTCGGGCGACCTCGCCGTCCGGTGGAACTGCAAGGCCGGCAAGTGCGGCTCGTGCAGCGCCGAGGTCAACGGCATCCCCCGGCTGATGTGCATGACGCGCATGTCGACGTTCAGCGAGACCGAGACGGTGACCGTGACCCCGATGCGGGCCTTCCCCGTCATCCGCGACCTCGTCACCGACGTGTCGTTCAACTACGAGAAGGCACGGCAGATCCCGGCCTTCGCCCCACCGGAGGGCGTCGCGCCGGGCGACTACCGGATGCAGCAGGTCGACGTCGAGCGCTCGCAGGAGTTCCGCAAGTGCATCGAGTGCTTCCTCTGCCAGAACACGTGCCACGTCCTGCGCGACCACGAGGACAACAAGGAGGCGTTCGCCGGGCCGCGCTTCCTCATCCGGGCGGCCGAGCTCGACATGCACCCGCTCGACGCCCGGGACGACCGCGCCGACCTCGCCCGCGACGAGCAGGGCATCGGGATGTGCAACATCACGAAGTGCTGCACGGAGGTCTGCCCGGAGCACATCCGGATCACCGACAACGCGATCATCCCGATGAAGGAGCGCGTCGTGGGCAGGCGCTACGACCCCCTCGTCTGGCTCGGCTCGAAGATCGGCCGACGCAGGACCTGAGCACGGGTCGAGGCCCGAGGTCTCGACCCGTGCCCGGTCGTCGGGTCAGCCCTGGGCGCCCAGCGAGCGCCAGTACGCGTTGAGGGCCCCGTTGGTCTTGACGAACCACACGATGGGACCGACGAGGACGAAGACCCCGAGCACGGCCCACAGCCCGGTGACGGCGCTGACCGGCGCCCGTTGCCCGCGGCGCTCGTAGAGGCGTCCGACCTCGGCAGGCGACAGGAACGCCGACACGATCCCCGCGAAGAAGGCGATGACGAGGCCGAGGGCGCCGCCGATGCCCTCGCCCGTGTGCCGCTTCATCTCCTCGTGCGTCTGGTAGTACCAGACCCAGGAGTACACCCCGAGGGTGACGATGCACAGCAGCATGCACACGCCGGTGGAGCGCACCTTGCCGACGGGGCCGGTGCCCGGGCCCGCGTACTGGTGGGCCGAGGGCAGCAGGGGCGCCGCGGCAGCGGGCGTCGGCGCGACGGTGGCCGACGAGTCCGGCGCGGTGCTCGGGGCGGGGAACGAGTGGTGGTGGTCGGTGGCCGGGATCGGCTCGGTCATGGGTCCTCCGATGTGAGTTGACCCGGCAGAAGGTACCGAGCGGCGGGGCCTCGCGCAGCGCTTTGGGGGCAACACCGGCGCGGCGTCCGACACGGCGCTTCGTGGAAATGGTCACACTCGCGGCGTACCGGAGGGTAGGCGGCCGAGGCCGCTCAACAGCGGGGATAGGGTGCCCCCGTGGCGACAAACACTCTCCCGGCGACGGGATCGAACAGACCTGCATCCGCTCGCCGAACCACCGTCTTCATGAAGATCCTCATGGCGGTCTCGGGCGCGCTCTTCGTGTTCTACGTGCTGGCGCACATGTACGGCAACCTCAAGATCTTCGCCGGGGTCGAGGCGTTCGACGACTACGCGCTCCACCTGCGCACCATGTTCACGCCGATCCTGCCGTTCGGTGGTTTCCTCTGGCTCTTGCGCGCCCTCCTCGTGCTCGCGCTCGGCGCACACGTGTGGGCCGCGTTCTACCTGTGGAGCCGGGCTCACGGGGCGCGGACGACGCGTTACGTCGCCAAGGCCGCGGCGAAGGCGACGGTCAAGAGCACGGCGATGCGCTGGGGTGGGGTCGCGATCCTGCTCTTCCTCGTGTGGCACCTGCTGCAGTTCACGATCGTCAAGTTCAACGTCGGTGACGAGGCCGTCGGCGACAGCGCCGGCCGGCTCGTCATCAGCTCCTTCCAGGTCTGGTGGGTCGCGCTCATCTACCTGCTCGCCCTCGTCGCCCTGGGCATGCACCTGTGGCACGGCGTCTGGAGCGCCACCCAGACGCTGGGCTGGGCCGGCAGCGCCCGGGCCCGCAGGCGCGCCAAGCGGGTCGCCATGACCATCGCGCTCGTCACCTCCGTCGGGTTCGCCCTGCCGCCGCTCGCCATCCTGTTCGGAATCGTCAAGGGGAACTGACCGATGACTGACACCACTGCCACCGCGGGCGGTCCGTCCACCGCCACCGCGCCCAACTCCGGCGTCGTCCACGGCCTCTACACCGAGGGTGAGCCGATCCGTGACACGAAGGCCCCCTCGGGCCCGATCCAGGACCGCTGGAACACCCGCAAGTTCGAGTCCGGGCTCGTCAACCCGGCGAACCGACGCAAGCTCTCCGTCATCATCGTCGGTACCGGTCTCGCCGGTGGGGCCGCCGCGGCGACGCTCGGTGAGGCCGGCTACCAGGTGAAGTCCTTCTGCTACCAGGACTCCCCGCGCCGGGCCCACTCGATCGCCGCGCAGGGCGGCATCAACGCCGCCAAGAACTACAAGGAGGACGGCGACTCCACGTACCGCCTCTTCTACGACACGGTCAAGGGGGGCGACTACCGCTCCCGCGAGTCGAACGTCTACCGCCTCGCCGAGGTCAGCGCGAACATCATCGACCAGTGCGTCGCGCAGGGCGTCCCCTTCGCCCGTGAGTACGGCGGTCTGCTCGACAACCGCTCGTTCGGCGGTGTGCAGGTGTCGCGCACGTTCTACGCGCGCGGCCAGACGGGCCAGCAGCTGCTCATCGGCGCCTACCAGGCCCTCGAGCGCCAGGTCGCCGCCGGGACGGTGACGATGTACAGCCGGCACGAGATGCTCGAGGTCATCGTCGCCGACGGCAGGGCCCGCGGCATCATCGCCCGCGACCTCGTCACCGGCGAGGTCGAGACCCACCTCGCCGACGCCGTCGTCCTCGCCAGCGGTGGCTACGGCAACGTCTTCTACCTCTCGACGAACGCGATGGGCTCCAACGTCACGGCCACGTGGCGCGCCCACCGCAAGGGCGCCTACTTCGGCAACCCGTGCTACACGCAGATCCACCCGACCTGCATCCCCGTCTCCGGCGACCACCAGAGCAAGCTGACGCTGATGTCGGAGTCGCTGCGCAACGACGGCCGCATCTGGGTGCCGAAGCGGGCCGAGGACTGCGAGAAGGACCCCCGCGAGATCCCGGAGGAGGACCGCGACTACTACCTCGAGCGGATCTACCCCTCCTTCGGCAACCTCGTGCCGCGCGACATCGCCAGCCGCCAGGCCAAGAACGTCTGCGACGAGGGCCGCGGCGTCGGGCCGAAGGTCGGCGACTTCCGGCGCGGCGTCTACCTCGACTTCACCGACGCGCTCAAGCGCATGAGCGCCGAGGCCGTCGCCGAGAAGTACGGCAACCTCCTCGACATGTACCAGCGGATCACGGGCGAGAACCCGTACGAGGTGCCGATGCGCATCTACCCCGCCGTGCACTACACGATGGGTGGCCTGTGGGTCGACTACGACCTGCAGAGCACGATCCCCGGCCTCTTCGTCGCCGGCGAGGCCAACTTCAGCGACCACGGCGCCAACCGGCTCGGAGCGTCCGCGCTCATGCAGGGGCTCGCGGACGGCTACTTCGTGCTGCCCCACACGATCCGCGACTACCTGGCCAAGGGACCCTTCGAGAAGCTCGGCGACGCCCACCCCGCCGTCGTCGAGGCGAAGGCGGCCGTCGACGCCCGGGTGCACAAGCTGCTGTCCATCAACGGCGACCGCTCCGTCGACTCCTTCCACAAGGAGCTCGGCTCCATCATGTGGGAGTACTGCGGCATGGAGCGCTCCGAGGAGGGGCTGCTCAAGGGCATCGACCTCATCCGCGGCCTGCGCGACGAGTTCTGGCGCAACGTCAAGGTGCTCGGCGCCGCCGACACCCTCAACCAGAGCCTCGAGAAGGCCGGCCGGGTCGCCGACTTCCTCGAGCTGGGCGAGCTCATGTGCATCGACGCGCTCCACCGCCGCGAGTCCTGCGGTGGGCACTTCCGCGCGGAGAGCCAGACCGAGGACGGCGAGGCGCTGCGCCACGACGAGCAGTTCGCCTACGTCGCGGCGTGGGAGTTCGGCGGGGACGGCGGCACGCCGGTCCTGCACAAGGAAGACCTGGTCTACGAAGCCATCGAGATGAAGCAGCGGAGCTACAAGTGAGCGACACCGGCATGAACCTCACCCTGAAGATCTGGCGTCAGGCCAGCGCGGGCGCCCGGGGTGAGATGGTGACCTACCAGGTCACCGACATCTCCCCCGACATGTCGTTCCTCGAGATGCTCGACGTGCTCAACGAGCAGCTCATCGCGCGCGGCGAGGAGCCGATCGCCTTCGACTCCGACTGTCGCGAGGGCATCTGCGGCATGTGCGGCCTCATGATCTCGGGTAGGGCACACGGTCCCGAGGTCACGACGACGTGCCAGCTGCACATGCGCAGCTTCTCCGACGGCGACGAGATCACCGTCGAGCCGTGGCGTGCCGATGCCTTCCCGGTCATCAAGGACCTCGTCGTCGACCGCGGTGCCCTCGACCGCATCATCGCGGCCGGTGGGTTCATCAGCGCCAACACCGGCTCGGCGCCGGAGGCCCACTCGGTGCCGGTTCCCAAGCCGAAGGCCGACCGTGCGTTCATGGCCGCGGCCTGCATCGGCTGCGGTGCGTGCGTGGCAGCGTGCCCGAACGCGTCGGGCATGCTCTTCATGGGCGCGAAGATCACCCACCTCGGCGAGCTCCCCCAGGGTCAGCCCGAGCGCGACGCCCGAGTCGTCAGCATGGTCGAGCAGCACGACCACGAGGGCTTCGGCGGCTGCACGAACATCGGCGAGTGCTCGCTGGCGTGCCCGAAGGAGATCCCGATGGACGTCATCAACCAGCTCAACCGCGACCTGCGGCACGCGCTGACGCACGGTCGCTGACCCCGCCGGCTGACGACCCGCCCCGGACCCCTGGGGCGGGTTAGTCTTTCCCGGCCATGACGCGCCCGAGGCCGACCAGCAGGACCAGACCGGACCGCCGCCGCACCGCCGCGGCGCCGGCCGGCGTCGTCGTGGCCGCGCTCGTGGCGTCGCTCGTCGCCCTGGTCGTGGCACCGCTCGCCGTCGCGGCGGGCGGCGCGGCCGCCGGCCCCGGGACCGGCCAGCTCGCACCTCGGGGCGCGGTGACCTGCCGCCCGTGGCAGACCCCCACGGTCGTGCCACCCGGCGTCGTCCTGACGCCCCGGGTCTTCCCGACCGACGACCCTGCCGACCCCGGACGTCAGCCCGCCTCCGTGCCCTCCACGTCGACCGCAGTGCCGGCGACTCCCGCGACGCGCGCCACTCCCGCGACCTCGTCGGTCCACCGGCCCGGGACGGTCGCCTCACCGGGCACGAAGCCGCCCCCGCGCCCGCGTGTCGTGTGCCGGAACACCGAGCCCACGCCGTTCGCCCACCCGCCCTGGGAGGCCGACTCCGTCGTCGGCGGCCCCCGTCTGGCCGAGGAGGGCGTCGTCGTGGACGCCGAACCGGGAACCCCGCCACCGCCCGCCGTCTACGACGTGTCCTACGTCGTGGCCGACCTCGCGACCGGCGATGTGCTGGCCGCCAAGGCCGCACACGCGTGGCTACGTCCGGCCAGTACGCTCAAGACGCTGACCGCACTGACGTTGATGCCGCTGCTCGACCCGCGCCGCGTCGTCGTCGCGTCGAAGGACGCGCAGGCGGCGGCGGGCTCACGGGTCGGCATCCTCGCCGGCAACCGCTACCCCGTCGCCAGTCTCTTCGACGCGATGCTGATGTTCTCGGCCAACGACGCCGTGTACGCCCTCGCGGACGCCGCCGGCGGGTACGAGCGCACGGTCGCGCTCATGAACGACCGCGCCCGTGAGGTCGGCGCCTACGACACGGTCGTCGTCGACCCGAGCGGCCTCGACGAGGGTGACCAGCGCTCGAGCGCCTACGACCTCGCCCTCATCGCCCGTGAGGCGATGCGGCTGCCCGCGTTCCGGGCCGCGGTGGTCAGGCGCGACGCGGTGTTCCCCGGGGGCCGCGACGCCCACGGCAGGGTGTGGCCGCCGTTCCACGTCTACAACATCAACGACCTCCTGCGGCACTACCCCGGCGCCATCGGCATCAAGCCCGGTCGCACGGACCGTGCCCAGCACACCTTCATCGGCGCAGCGACACGGGGCGGACGGACGCTCGTCGTGACGCAGATGGGCAGCGTCACCGGGTCGTGGAAGCCGACGGCCGCGCTGCTCGACTGGGGCTTCGCGAACGCCGGGCGCGTCCGGCCGGTGGGCCGGCTGGTCTCGCCCGGTGAGGCGTCGCCGCCGCGGGCCGCCCCCGCCCTGACGCCGCTGCCCGCGACGTCCGGGGCCACAACGGGCGGCGCGTCGGTCCAGGACGCGACCGGCACCCCGGCTCCGGTGGCGGCGTCGCACGCCACACCGGCCGACCCGGGATCCCTCGCGGTGCTCGCGTCGGTCGCTGGGCTCCTCGTGGCCGGCGTCGTCGCGGTCGGCCTGCTCGTCCGGCGCCGGCGCACCACCGGCTGACACCGGCCCCGCGCAGACCGGCTGACACCCGCGCCCCGAGCACCACCGGGCTGAGCCGGCGCGGCCTCACGCGTGACCGCGGGAGCCCCGGACGCGCCCGAGCACGGCGGTCAGGGGCGGCGGGGGCGGGCCACGACGACGAAGTGCACGTACGCCATGTCGCCGAACGGCAGCGGCACGACCCGGGACGCGGCCCGCAGGAGGGCACGGTCGCTCGCGGCCCAGCGTCGACCCATGGTGTTGGCGCCACGGCAGGACAGCACGTCGTACCCGCAGTGCTCGAACATCTCGACCATCGTCGCGCGCGTGAAGAAGCGCAGGTGGGTGCGGTCGAGCGTGCCCTGGTCGACGTAGTCCCAACGGCCGCGGAGCAGCTTGAACAGGACCGGGGCGTACCGGATGCTCGGGATCGCCGCGACGACCACGCCGGACTCGGTGAGCAGGGGCGGCACCTGCCGCAGTACCGACCAGGGGTCGACGAGGTGCTCGAGGACGTCGTTGAAGAAGACGGCGTCGTAGCGCTCCCGTCGCCCGTCGAGCGCGTCGGGGAAGTAGCCCTCGACGACCTCGTCGAAGCCATGGCCCTCCCGCGCGGCCGCGGCCTGTGAGGGCACGGCCTCGATGCCCACGACCCGCGCCTCCGGTCCGAGCACGCGGCGCAGGGTCACCCCGAACCCGCCCGAACCGCAGCCGACGTCGAGGACGGCGCGGGCGTGCGGTGGGACGAAGGGCGCGACGTCGAGACGCGCGTTGTCGACGTAGACGTCCTGCTGCGGCGGTTGCACGTCGGTCCCTCTCCCCTGGGTGAGGCCTCCCGCGGGTCTGCGGGTCAGCGTCCGGCCACCTTACGCAGGCGACGCGCCACGGTCGCGGCGAACACGGTGAACCCCCCGAGGACGAAGCCGGCCGCGACGCTGGTCCGGTCCACCGCGCGCGAGGGTGCCGATCCCCCCACCATCGACCGGCCCGACCGGCCCGACCGACCCGACGCGTCGGACGGGCCGGCCCCGTGGTTGCCGGGGTCGGTCCCGCCGTACGGCACGAGCCGGACGTCGCTGCCCGCCATGACCGGCGCGACGAACGGGGGGCGGACCGCCCTGGCGAACCCGGTGCGGGCCGAGTCGTCGCCCAGCGCCGTCAGGTCGACGCGTCCGGCAGCCCAGGCGGCGGACAGGAGCACGACGCGCGAGATGAGGTTGAGCCAGAACAGCAGGCCGACGGCGACGGCCACGGCTCCCAGCACCGGGTTGGACGTGGCCCGGCCGATGAGCCAGCCGCCGAGCAGCTTGAGCACGGTGAGGACCGACGCGCCGATGATCGCGGCCTGGCGCACGGACGCCCACGGCAGGGGCACTCCGGACAGGATCCGCAGGAGCAGGACCATGATGAGCGTGTCGAAGCAGAGCCCGACGAGCACGCCGGCCAGGGTCACGACGACGCCGCTGCCCGAGAAGCCCACCCACGAGGCGACCTGCTCGGCCAGCCCGCCGGCGGCGCTCGTGAGGACGGCCGAGACCGCGACGGCCAGGCCGAGGGTGCCGAGGACGAGCAGGTCGCGGGCCTTGGTGCGCACGGCGTTCTCGGCCGACCCCTCGAAGCCGAAGACACCACGGATCCCGGTGCGCAGCGCCCCGACCCAGCCCAGCCCGGCCAGCAGCAGCGTCACGAAGGAGACGGCTCCGGTGACGGTCAGCGTCAGGCTCGACGGGGGCTGGATGCTGATGACGCCGCGGGGGTTGCCGGCGGTGCGGACCATGCCCGGCAGGGTCCGGTTGAGCGCGTCGGCGATCTCTGCGAGCAGGTCGGGCCGCCCCCGCAGGACGAAGCCGAAGATCGCGAAGGCGAGGGCGACGGCCGGGAAGACGGAGAAGAACGCGAAGTAGCCGACGCCCGCGGCGAGGAGGTCACCGTTGGCACCGCTGTAGCGCTGCCAGGACGCGTAGGCGTGGGTGGCCCGGAGCCGGTCGAGGAACCGTTTCAGCCACGCGGGCACGGGTCAGCCTCCTGACAGGTCGAAGGTGTGGACGGGCCGCCACACCTCGTCCGTACCCTGTTCGTAGAGGTGGTAGGACGCCACGGTGAACTGGACGGCGTAGCCGGCGAGCTCGTCGAAGGCGCGGTCGAGCGCCTCCTCGGGCACGTTGTGGGCGACGGTCACGTGCGGGTGGTAGTAGAAGTCGAGGCGGCGCGACACGGGTCCCGAGCGCAGGTCCATCTCGAGCGCCTCGCACGCGGAGACGCCCCGCGCCACCTGGATGAACACGACGTCGGAGACCGGCCGGAAGGTGCCGGTGCCGCGCAGCACCACATCGAACGGTGCGTGCTTCTGCGCGACGTCGGCGCAGTGCTGACGGAACTCGGCGTAGGCGTCCCCGTCGACGGGCGTCGGCGGCAGGAGCGTGATGTGCGCGGGGATCTTCGCCGCCGACGGGTCGCCGAACGCCGCCCGGCGGGCCTGGAGGAACTCGCCGTGCGGTGCCGGGATCGGGATCGAGACGCCGATCGTCGTCGGGCGCGCAGCAGTCACGACCCCGACCGTACCGAATGCGCCGGTGACGCACCCGTCCGGGCCGCGACGGCGCGGCGCGCCCGGAGACCGCCGACCGCCCGGGCGAGGCAGGGGTCGACCGTACGCTGGGCCCGTGCCCGGCCCACCTGCCCCGGACGGCGCCGGACCGCGTCCGTTGCGGGTCGCGGCCCTCTTCGTCAGCGACTGGGGTCACGAGTTCCGCGACGTCGCCGCCGGGCTCGTCCCCTCGCACCGGCTCTTCGGGATGGCCGAGCTGTCGGCCCGCGGCAACGTCGTGCGCCACCTGACGCGTCGGCGCCGGGTGCTTCGTCTGCCCCGCGCCCTCGAGTGGCGCGCCGCGCAGGCGCTGTGGCTGCTGCGCGGCCAGGCCCGGCTCGACGTCGTCGTCGCGACCCACGAGGCGGCCGCCGTGCCGGCCCTGCTGCTGCGCCGTGCGGGGCTGCTGCGTCGGCCGGTCGTCGTGCTCACGGTGGCCGCGCTCGACGTCGCCTCACGCCCCGGCTGGGGCGGAGGCGTCCAGCGTCTCGCGCTCGCCGGGGCCGACGCCCTCACCGTGTTCGCCTCCGCGCAGGTCGAGCCGCTCGCCCGGCGGCTCGGCGTCCCGGCGGGGCGGGTGCGCGCCGTGCCCCTCGGCGTCGACACGGCGTTCTTCCGCCCGGGCCGGGCCGAGCGCGACGGCGGGGTGCTCTCGGTCGGGACCAACGCCGGCAAGGACTACCCGACGCTCGTGCGTGCGCTCCCTCCCGGCCGGCCCTGCACCGTCGTCACCGACCCGTGGAACCGCGAGCAGGCTGCCGCGGCGATGGCCGGCCTCGCACACGGTCCGGACGTCCGCTTCCGCGCCGACGTGCCCATCGCCGAGCTGCGCGAGCTCTACGCGCGTGCCGAGGTCCTAGTTCTCCCGCTCCGCGAGGCCGAGGTGTCCTCGGGCCAGACGGTGCTGCTCGAGAACCTCGCAACCGGCACGCCCGTCGTCGTCAGCGACGTCAGCGGCGTCGCCGACTACGCCGACGCATCGGTCGTGCGGCTCGTACCAGCCGGCGACGTCGGCGCACTGCGCGCCGCCCTCGCCGACACGTCGTGGCACCACCGGGCGACCGGTGGTCCGGCGCACGTTGCGGCCTCGTTCACGACCGCGCACCTCGCCGCTGCGGTCGAGGCGGTGGCGCGAGACGTGCTCGGGCGTCAGGCCCGGCCGCGACGCGGCAGGAAGCCGACCCGGTCGTAGACGCGGCGCACCGTCGCCTCGGCGACCTCGGCCGCGCGCTCGGCGCCGGCCGCGAGGATGCGGTCGAGCTCGGCGCGGTCGGCCATGAGCGCGAGCGTGCGCTCACGGAACGGCGCCACCGCCTCGACGACGACCTCGGCGACGTCCTTCTTGAGGTCCCCGTAGCCCCGGCCGGCGTACGTGGCCTCGAGGTCGCCGATGGCCGTGCCGGACAGCGCCGCGTGGATCGACAGGAGGTTCGACACGCCGGGCTTGGTCTCCTCGTCGTAGCGGATGTCGCGGTCGGCGTCGGTGACGGCCGACTTGATCTTCTTGACGATCCGGGCCGGCTCGTCGAGCAGGCTGACCAGGCCCGCGTCCGTGGCCGCCGACTTGCTCATCTTGGCGGTCGGCTCCTGCAGGTCCTGGATCTTGGCGGTGGCCTTCATGATGTGCGGCTCGGGGACGACGAGGGTGTCACCGAAACGCTGGTTGAACCGCGCGGCGAGGTCGCGGGAGAGCTCGAGGTGCTGGCGCTGGTCCTCGCCGACCGGCACGACGTCGGCGTCGTAGACGAGGATGTCGGCGGCCTGCAGGATCGGGTAGGTGAACAGCCCGACGTTGGTGTTGGTGCCCTTGGCCGACTTGTCCTTGAACTGCGTCATGCGGCTGGCCTCGCCGAAGCCCGTGAGGCAGGAGAGCACCCACGCCAGCTCGGTGTGCTGGTAGACGTGGCTCTGGACGAAGAGCACCGACCGCTCCGGGTCGACGCCGCCCGCGATGAACTGCGCCGCGGTCAGGCGCGTCCGCTCGCGCAGCACGGCGGGGTCGGGCGCGACGGTCAGCGCGTGCAGGTCGGCCACGAAGTAGAACGCGTCGTGCGTCTCCTGCAGACGCACCCACTCGACGAGCGCCCCGATGTAGTTGCCGAGGTGCAGCGAGTCGCTCGTCGGCTGCATGCCGGACAGGCTGCGGGGCGTGGACGTCGGGGCCGGGGGCGTCGAGGGCATGCGTGCATTCTGGCCCATCGACGCGGCAGCGCCCCAACCCGGCCGCGCCGGGCGGTCGCTCCGCCGCGTCAGGCCGAGGGGATGCCGCAGGAGTAGTCGGGGAACGGGCGGCAGCCACCGTTCCACGTGCTGCCCGTGACGGCGGCCTTGATCGGCGGCGGCGTGACCGCCGGCAACGGCCCGACGGGGTCGTAGGTGTAGGTGAGGGTCAGGGTGCCGGCCTGGCTCTTGGTGTAGTCGCGCGTGTACAGCGCGAGGCTCTTCACCGTGCTGGGCGGCACCTGGAACTGGCCGCCCACCTGCGCGCACGTGTCGGCGTCGAGGATGAGGAAGCCGGCGACCCCGAGGTCGTCACCGTCGATGGACAGGCTGGTCAGGGTGACGTCGGCCGCCGCGGTGCCGCTGTTGATGAGCTGGACGCCGAAGACGTAGCCCTTGAGCAGGTCGTTGGAGTTGCCGGGCAGCTTGCAGCCGGTTCCGGCCAGGCGCAGCGCCACGGTGACCGATGCGGCCACGGTCGGGGCGGCGGCCGCCACGAGGACCACCGGCGTGGCCCAGGCCGCTCCGCGCACGACGGTGCGGCGGCTCGGTCGGAGCACCTTCTGCGCCTCGTCTGCTGAAGCGTCCCCTCGGCCCGCCTGACCGTTTCCCTCGAACACGTCCTGCACCCTCCCCGGTTCGTCGACACGACGGGACACCGCGCCCCGCGACGTCCCGTTCGGAGCGTAACGGGCGCAATGGCCGCGTTGCGGCGGTTTCGCGAAGGTTGCCCCCTGCGTGCCCCGTCAGGGCGTTCGTGGGCTTTGCCCGGAGACGTGCCTTTCAGTCTCGGTCGGGACCTCGGGTGCGCGGCGGGCAGTGGTCAGGGGGCCGCGTCGAGGGCGTAGTCGACGACGACGGGCGCGTGGTCGCTCCACCGCTCGGCGTACGTCGGCGCGCGCCCGACCCAGGCCGCGGTCGCGGTGGCCGCGAGGCGCGGCGTGGCCAGCTGGTAGTCGATGCGCCAACCGGCATCGTTGTCGAAGGCCTTGCCGCGCCACGACCACCACGTGTACGGCCCGGGGCCCTCCCCGGCGTGGGCCCGGTGGACGTCGACCCAGCCGTGCTCACCGAGCCAGCGGTCGAGATACGCGCGCTCCTGCTCGAGGAAGCCCGCCTTGGCGAGGTTGCCCTTCCAGTTCTTCAGGTCGGCCTCGCGGTGGGCGACGTTGAGGTCGCCGGTGACGAGCATGAGCTCGTCGGCGGCCGAGGCCCGCGCCATGCGGTTCGTCATGGCGTCGAGGAAGGCGTACTTGACGTCCTGGCGCTCGGTGCCGGCCTCACCGGTGTGGACGTAGACCGACGCCACCGTGAACGGCCCCGAGGGGGTGGCCACCTCCGCCTCGACCCAGCGGCCGGCGTCGGTGAAAGTCTCGTCGACCCCGACGCGGGTGACGACGTGCGGCTCACGCGTCAGGACCGCGACGCCGGCCCGGCCCTTGGCCGCCCCCTCGGTGTGCGCGACCGACCAGTGCGCCCAGCCCAGC
>NZ_JBNDHY010000065.1:0-24748 GCF_056755315.1 Monashia sp. HAY1-2A | reverse complement strand
CTTCTCGAGGAAGAAGCACAGGTCCTGCACCATGTAGTTCGAGGACGCGTTGCGGATGACCGTCTCGCCCTCGTACCGCGCAGCGGCCATGAGGACGTTCTCGGTGACGGTGTCGCCACGCTCGGTCAGGACGATGGAGCGGGTCGGGTTGACCGAACGGTCCGACTCGGCCTCGTAGAAGCCGTGGGTCGCGGTCACCTCGAGGCCGAAGTACCGCAGGGCGGCCAGGTGCGGCTCGACGGTGCGCGTGCCGAGGTCGCAGCCGCCCGCGTAGGGCAGCCGGAAGCGGTCGTGCTCGTGCAGGAGCGGACCGAGGAACATGATGACGGTGCGGGTGCGGCGCGCGGCCGCGACGTCGATGCCGTCGAGGTCGAGCCGCGCGGGCGGGACGATCTCGAGGTCGTTGCTGTCAGGCAGCCAGCGGGTGCGCACGCCGATCGACGAGAGCACCTCCAGGATCCGGTTGACCTCCTCGATGCGCGCGAGGTTGCGCAGCGTCGTGCGCCCGCGGTTCAGCAGCGAGGCGCAGAGCAGGCCGACGGCCGCGTTCTTGCTCGTCTTGACGTCGATCTCGCCGGACAGCTTCTGCCCCCCGACGATCCGCAGGTGCTGGGGACCGGAGTGCCCGAGCGAGACGAACTCCGAGTCGAGGGCGTCGCCGATCTTGGCGAGGGTGTCGAGGCTGAGGTTCTGGCGGCCCTGCTCGATGCGTGCGACGGCGCTCTGGGAGGTGCCGAGGTGCTCGGCGAGCTCGGACTGCGTCATCCCCTTGTGGCGTCGGGCGTCGCGGATGAGTCCGCCGATCCGGGTCAGGTAGGTCTGCGTCACGAGCGGCGACTCTAACTCATATATGAGATAACCGCTAAGCGACAGGCCCGAGGGGCCTCGAAAAACGGGTCCGCCGGGACCTGGCCGGCACGACGGGCGTCAGGAGTCCCGGCCCGCGGGGGACACCGTCCGGGCGATCGGCGTCAGGGGCAGCCACGGGTGCTCGGCGTGCCCCGGCGCGGGGTCGGCGCCCAGCGGGACGCGCTCCATGGCCAGCGTCTGGCGGGCGATCCGGGCCATGGCCGGGCGGAACGGCCGCAGCCCGGTGCCGATGGCCCAGACGACGGCGGTCGGCACGTGGGCCGGGTGCCGGCCCGGCGCCGTGACCAGTGCGGCGAGCTCGGTCTCGCTGAGGTCCTCGCCGGCAACCTCGACGACCCGCCCGCGCAGGGCCGGGTCGACAGCGGCCCGGGCCACGGCGACGGCCACGTCGTGGACCGAGACGAAGTTCACCACGTTGCGGCCCGGCCCCAGGACCTTGGGCACCCCGGACGAGCCCGCCGTCGTGCGGAACAGCTCGAGCCACATCTCGGCGAAGGCGGACGCGCGGACGATGGTCCAGTCCGGCACGGCAGGGACGGCACCGGCGCGGAGCTCGTCCTCGGCGGCGGCCTTCATGCGGAACAGCTCGATCGGGTGCTCGCGGGCGGCGCCGATGACCGACACGAGGACGATGTCCGCACCGGTGGAGCGAGCGGCGGCGACGAGGTTGCGGTTGCCGTCGCGGTCGACGGCTGCGGGGGACTGGCCGGCGTTCGGGTCCATCCCGTGCACCGCGGAGACGACGACCTCCGAGCCGGCGACGGCCGCGTGAAGCGAGGACGGGTCACGGACGTCCGCCGTGACGAGCTCGGCGTCCGGCACGGGGACGCGGGGATCCGAGCGCGCGACGACCCGCACCGGTCGGCCCTCGGCGACGAGCCGGGCGGTGACGAGGCGGCCCAGCCTCCCGGTGCCGCCCACCACGGTGATCACGGCTGCCCGGTCCCGGCCAGGGCCGCGAAGACGGCGTCGATGCCGGGGCCGCCGGGCTCGACGGGCCCGGCGTACAGGTGCGCGCGGGTGATGCGGCCACCGGCGACCGTCGCGATGAAGACCATCCGGGTCTCGACCGGCCGGCCGTCCCGGCGGGTCCCGACCTGGGCCGCCTCGAGCCAGAAGCCGTCCTCGGTGACGGCCTGCTGCTCCACGTCGAGACGGATGTCGGGCACCGCCGTGAACATCGTCGTCCAGTTCCGGCGGACCTGGGCCGACCCGGTGAAGGACCGGGCGGGATGGACCGGGTCGGTCAGCTCGTAGTCCTCGGCGAAGCAGTCGACGAGGCCGTCGAGGTCGTGGGCGTTGGTCGCCAGCACGAGCCGGTCGAGGACCTCGGAAGGGGTGCGGGTCGGGTCCATGCTGGCCTCCAACAATTCGATACAGTTATCTGTATCTGATTGAGAGGATGCGCCTCATGTCGCCGCGAGTCAAGGGGTCGAACGACCCCGAGCCGACCCGTCGTCGCTACGACGCGTCCGCTCGTCGGGCCCGCGCTGCCGCGCGCCGGGGCGAGGTCCTGGACGTCGCCCGCCGACGCTTCCTCGCGGCCGGCTTCGGCGCCACGACCGTGGCGGCGGTGGCCGCCGAGGCGGGCGTCTCGGTGGAGAGCGTCTACAAGTGGTTCGGCTCGAAGGCGGGGCTGCTCGAGGCGGTCTGGCACCGGTCCCTCGCCGGGTCGGGGCCGACGCCCGCCGAGGCCCGCAGCGACTCCGGGTCGCGGGCCGCGTCGGACGGGAGGTCGATCATCCGGAACTGGGCCCGGCTGGCCGCCGAGGTGGGCGCGGTGGGCGACCCCGTGTACCGGCTCGTCGAGCGTTCGGCGGCCGGCGACCCCGAGGTGGCCGACCTGTACGCCCGGATCGAGCGTGAGCGAGCCGAGCGGATGACCCACAACGCGGCGTACCTTGTCGACGGCGGCTACCTGCGCGACGACGTCACCCCTGAGCAGGCCCGCGACGTCCTTCTGCTCTACACGACCTTCTACGAGCGGCTCGTGACGGACGCCGGCTGGACGCCGGAGCAGCTCAGTGCCTTCGTCGAGCGGGGCCTGACCGCGCACCTGCTGCCGTGATGCTCGAGCGGGCCGGAACCAGCCATGGCGTGGTGAGGGCGCCACGGCCGGTCCCGGCCCACAGGCCCTTCAGCGCGGGGCGTCGGCCACACCCGGCGGCAGGAACCGCGACCCCGTGACGCGCTCGGCCACGCCCGTCCGGTCGAGCAGCGGCGTGATCCCGCCGTTCCAGAACTGGAAGCCGGCGCCGGTGATCATCGCGAGGTCGAGGTCCATGGGTGACTGGGCCACCCCCTCGTCGAGCATCCGTCGCGCCTCGTCCGACAGGACCGCCAGGACCCGCTCCCGCACCTGCCCGGCGTCGAGGACGACCGGTTCGGCCGGCGTCTCGACGAGCGCCGCGGCCTCGGGGTCGAGCACCGGGCGGCCCGAGCTGAGGTCGTAGAAGCCACGCTTGCCCGCAGCGACGAGGCGCTGCAGCGTCGGGGAGGAGTAGAACCGGTCCGGGAAGGCGCGGACCAGGGTCTCGCCGTTGTGCAGCGCGATCGCCGGGCCGACGAGCCCGATGAGGACGAACGGCGGCATCGGCGCCAGACCGGCGAACGCCCGGTCGACGACCTCGATCGGCGTGCCCTCGTCGAGGATCCGGGCGGCCTCGCCCATGAACCGGCCGAGGAGCCGGTTGACGATGAAGGAGGGCCGGTCCGCCGCGAGCACGCACGTCTTGCGCAGCGCCTTGCCGACGGCGAACCCCGTTGCCAGCGTTGCCGCGTCCGTTGCCTCGCCCGGGATCACCTCGAGCAGTGGCATCACCGCCACCGGGTTGAAGAAGTGCAGCCCGACGACGCGCTCGGGGTGCTCGAGCCGCGAGGCCATCTCGGCGACGGACAGGCTCGAGGTGTTCGTCGCGAGGACGCACTCGGGCGACACGACCGCCTCGACCTCGGCGAAGACCTGCTGCTTGACGGCCATCTGCTCGAACACCGCCTCGATGACGAGGTCGGCGTCGGCGAAGCCGGCCTTGTCGACGGCCCCGGTCACGAGTCCCTTGTAGCGGTTGAGGCGGTCGGGGGTGAGGCGTCCCTTGGCGGCGAGCTTGTCGAGCTCGGCGTGGACGTACCCGACGCCCTGCGAGACGCGGGCCTCGTCGACGTCGGTGAGCACGACCGGCACCTGGAGGCGCTGGACGAACAGCAGCGCCAGCTGGCTGGCCATGAGACCGGCGCCGACGACGCCGACCTTCGTGACGGGACGCGCGAGCGTCTTGTCGGGGGCACCGGCCGGGCGCTTGGCTCGACGCTGCACGAGGTCGAAGGCGTAGAGCCCGGCCCGCAGCTCGTCGCTCATGACGAGGTCTGCCAGCGCCTCGTCCTCCGCCGCGAACCCCTCGGCGCGCGAAGCGGTTCGCGCCGCGGCGAGCAGGTCGAGGGCGGCGTACGGGCTGCGGGCCCGCCGACCGGTCCGCGCGTCGGCGGTGGCGCGCGCCCTGGCGACCGCGGCCTCCCAGCGCTGCTCGTCGCGGTCGACGTCCGGACGGCACACGACGATCTCGCCGCGCACGACCGACGAGGCCCAGGCGAGCGACTCCTCGAGGAAGTCGGCCGGTTCGAAGAGGGCGTCGGCCAGGCCCAGCTTGTAGGCGTCGACACCCGTGAGCATGCGGTTCTGGCTCAGCGGGTTGTCGATGACGACGGTCAGGGCCGTCTCGATGCCGACGAGGTTGGGCAGCAGCCAGCAACCGCCCCACCCGGGGACGAGCCCGAGGAAGACCTCCGGCAGGGCCACGGCCGGCACGCCGGCGCTCATGGTGCGGTACGTCGCAGACAGGGCCAGCTCGACGCCACCGCCCATGGCCGCACCGTTGACGAAGGCGAAGGTGGGCACCGGCAGGTCGGAGAACGCCGAAAACGCCGCGTGGCCCGCGCGGGCGATCTCGAGTGCCTGCTCGCGGTCGCGTACGTGGGGGATGCCGGTGAGGTCGGCGCCGACGGCGAAGACGAACGGCTTGCCGGTGACGGCGGCGGCGACGATCTCGCCGGCCCCGGCGCGCTCGCGCAGTCGTTCGACGACCGCGGTCAGCTCGGCGACTCCCTGGGGGCCGAAGGTGTTCGGCTTCGTGTGGTCGAACCCGTTGTCGAGCGTGATGAGGGCGAGGACACCCGCGCCTCCGGGCAGGCAGACGTCGCGGACCGTGGCGTGGGTGACGACCTCGTCGGCGAACTCGGTTGGGGTTGCGGGCTTCTCGGTCATGGTGGTCACGCGACCTCCTCCTGGGCGCTGGTCGGCAGGTAGTCGGTGTGGTGCGGGTTCTCCCACACGACCGCGCCGCCCATGCCGATGCCGATGCACATGGCGGTGAGGCCGTAGCGCACCTCGGGGTGGGCCTCGAACTGCCTGGCCAGCTGCGTCATGAGGCGCACGCCCGAGCTGGCGAGCGGGTGACCGGTGGCGATGGCGCCGCCGTACTCGTTGACCCGGGGGTCGTCGTCGGCGATGCCGAAGTGGTCGAGGAAGGCGAGCACCTGCACGGCGAACGCCTCGTTGAGCTCGAAGAGGCCGATGTCCTCGATCGACAGACCGGCCTTGGCGAGGGCCTTCTCGGTGGCCGGGACGGGTCCGACGCCCATGACCTCGGGCTCGACGCCGACGAAGGACCACGACACGAGGCGCATGCGCACCGGAAGGCCCAGCTCGGTCGCCGCGGCCTCGGAGGCGAGCAGGCACGCGGTCGCGCCGTCGTTGAGCCCGGCCGCGTTGCCGGCCGTGACGTTGCCGTGGGCGCGGAACGGGGTCTTCAGTCCGGCGAGGTCCTCGACGGTCGTCCCGGGGCGCGGGGGCTCGTCGGCCGTCGCCAGGCCCCATGCGTTGTCGCCGTCGCGGACCGCGACGGGCACGAGGTCGCGCTGGATGCGGCCGTCGGCGTACGCAGCGGCGAGCTTGTCCTGGCTCGCGACCGCAAAGGCGTCGACGCGGGCCCTGGTCAGGTTCGGGAAGCGGTCGTGGAGGTTCTCGGCCGTCTTGCCCATGACGAGCGCATCGGGGTCGACGATCTTCTCGGCGAGGATCCGGGGGTTCGGGTCGACGCCCTCACCCATGGGGTGTCGGCCCATGTGCTCGACGCCGCCGGCGATGGCGACGTCGTAGGCCCCGAAGGCGATCGAGCTGGCGGTGTTCGTCACGGCGGTCATGGCGCCCGCGCACATCCGGTCGACGGAGTAGCCGGGCGTCGTGTTCGGCAGGCCCGCGAGCAGCGCGGCGGTGCGCCCGAGCGTCAGGCCTTGGTCGCCGATCTGCGTCGTGGCCGCGATGGCTACCTCCTCGACACGGTCCTTGGGTAGGTGGGGGTTGCGGCGCAGGAGCTCGCGGACGCACTTGATGACGAGGTCGTCGGCACGGGTGTGGGCGTACATGCCCTTCTCACCGGCCTTGCCGAACGGCGTGCGCACGCCGTCGACGAAGACGACCTCCTGGAGCTGACGGGGCACGAGGCCTCCTCCGGTCGTGGACAGGGGATGGGCGGCGCGAGACCGCCCCCTCGATCCTACTGCCGGGTAACATCTCCGTCCGGGGCGGGCGGCGTGAGCCACCTCACCGTGGGTGCTCCGCGCACGCCACCGCGACGAGGGGAGCCGCGATGCGGGTCTGCCAGTGCCGGGCGCCCATTCCCTCGAGGGCCTCGGCGATCTCGGCGGTCTGCGGCGCCGGCGGTCCCTCCCAGAGGTAGCGCCGCAGCAGGTCTGGGGTCAGCAGGTTCTCGACCGGGATGGCCAGCTCGCCGGACACGGCCGTGAGCAGCTCGCGGGCGCGGGCCAGCCGGGCGGCGGCGACGGGGTCGCGGTCCACCCAGGCCTTCGGCGGCGGGGGACCGGTCGGGGGCAGCGTCAGCGGGGGGAGGTCCTCCTCGGGCAGCGCGAGCGCGCGGCCGACCGCCTCGAGGATGGCCTCCTGGTTGCGACGGATCGAGCGCGCCAGACGCGGTTCCGGCGACCCGACCGACCGCGGGGGCGTCGTGGCCCGGGCGTTGGCGACGGCGATCTCGCTGATGGCGGCATCGGGCA
Source organism: Monashia sp. HAY1-2A (assembly GCF_056755315.1). Lineage (NCBI taxonomy): Bacteria > Bacillati > Actinomycetota > Actinomycetes > Micrococcales > Intrasporangiaceae > Intrasporangium > Monashia sp. HAY1-2A. Next base: position 17,812 of record NZ_JBNDHY010000065.1, on the reverse strand, counting down.
GGACGCGTCCGGGGGAGACGTCGCGCTGCTGGGCGACGGCGTCGCGCCAGAGCCACAGCTCGCGCACGATGGCCAGGCCGCGGCGGCCCCGCACCCGGTGCATCCCGGAGGTGCGGCGCCACGGGTCGACGCGCGGGTCGGGACCGGTGAAGGACAGCAGGCTCTCGAACTCCTCGGCGGCCCACGCGGCCTTGCCCTGGCTCGCGAGGTCGGCGGCCACGGCGTCCCGGAGGTCGGACAGCACCTCGACGTCGAGGGCGGCGTAGCGCAGCCACGGCTCGGGCAGCGGCCGCGAGGACCAGTCGACGGCCGAGTGCTCCTTGGCCAGCTGCAGACCCAGGTAGTGCTCCACCATCGCGCCGAGGCCGACGCGGGGCAGCCCGGCGAGGCGGCCGCCGAGCTCGGTGTCGAAGAGCGCGCGGGGGCGCAGGCCCACCTCGGCCAGGCACGGCAGGTCCTGGGTGGCCGCGTGGAGGATCCACTCGGCGTCGCCGATGGCCTCGTCGAGCGGGGAGAGGTCGGGGCACGCCACGGGGTCGACGAGCCAGGTCCCGGAGCCGTCGCGCCGCAGCTGGACGAGGTAGGCGCGCTGGCCGTAGCGGTAGCCGGAGGCACGCTCGGCGTCCATGCCCACGGGGCCGGTGCCGGCGGCGATGGCCTCCGCCGCCCGCATCAGGGTCCGTTCGTCGGCGACGACGTCGGGCACGCCGTCGCGCGGGTGCAGCAGCGGCGTCGGCTCGATGGTCGCGGTGGACGTGGCCACCGCGACGGACGACGGATCCTCGCGCGTCGGGGGGGACGCGTGGCGGTGGGCCGGGTCGCTGCCGGTGTGCTCCTCGTGCACCGTCACCGGCGCTGCCCCGGCAGGGGGACGACGCCGTCGGGCAGCGGCGGGATCCCCGCGATGGTGCACAGCATGTCGGCCCAGGCCCGCAGGTGCTCGACGACGTCGCCGGCGGTGGGGGTCCAGGAGGCCCGGATCTCCATCTCGACGCTTGCCTCGCGGTCGGCGAGCCCGCCGAAGCTCTCGCTGACGACCCGTGTGACGGTGCCCGCCTCCGCCGTCCACGCCAGGCCCCGGCCGGAGAGGGAGTCGCTGAGCCAGGACCACCCGACCGCCCCGAGCATCGGGTCACCCGCCAGCTCGGCCTCGAGCTCCGCGCGCGCGAACGTGACGACGCGCCACTGGCCGTCCCACGTGTCGGGGGCGGCGGGGTCGTGCAGGAGGACGAACCGGCCCGTGGCGAGGTCCTCCTCGGGGTCGGTGACGTCGATGACGTCGGCCGTCAGCGCGGCCGCGTACGGCGCGATGCGCGTCGGCGCAGGCACCTCGGTCAGGCGCACCTCGGAGCGCAGCCGGACGTCGCGGAGGGCGGTCAGCGTCCTCGCGAAGACCGCACCGTGGCCTCCCGGCAACGTTCTGGTGTGCACCAGACGAGGGTATGCCGGGAGCGCCGGATCTGTCTCAGGGCACGCCGGGGCGTTCCGGGCAGGACGGCACAGGTCTGCGCAGGCGTCACGGGCGTCACTCGGGCCGGGCCCCACAGGCCGGCCGTCCGTCGAGGATGACCGGGGCAGGGGTGCGCCCATGGCAGGATTGACCGGTGCCGACGTATGCCCCTGCTGCCACGCGACAGAGCGACCTCGTGCGTGCCGCGCGCCGCGAGCCGGTGGGCCGCACCCCCGTGTGGTTCATGCGTCAGGCCGGACGGTCACTGCCCGAGTACCGGGCCGTGCGCGAAGGCGTCCCGATGCTCGAGTCGTGCCTGCGTCCCGAGCTCGTCACCGAGATCACGCTCCAGCCGGTCCGCCGCCACGGCGTCGACGCGGCCATCTTCTTCAGCGACATCGTCGTCCCGCTCAAGGCCGTCGGCGTCGACCTCGACATCGTCCCCGGCGTCGGCCCGGTCGTGGCCCGCCCGATCCGCACCCGCGCGGACCTCGACCAGCTCGTCGCGCTGACGCCCGAGCACGTGCCGTCGATCTCCGAGGCGGTGCGGCTGCTCGTCGCCGAGCTCGGCGAGATCCCGCTCATCGGGTTCGCCGGGGCGCCGTTCACGCTGGCCTCCTACCTCGTCGAGGGCGGCCCGTCGAAGAACCACGAGAAGACCAAGGCCCTCATGCACGGCGACCCGCAGCTGTGGGACGACCTGTGCGGCCGCCTGGCCCGGATCTCCGGGGAGTTCCTCCGTGTCCAGGTCCAGGCCGGTGCCAGCGCCGTCCAGCTGTTCGACTCGTGGGCCGGGGCGCTCTCACGCGCCGACTACCGGGCCCGCGCGATGCCGCACTCGGCCGTGGCGCTCGGGGCGGTCGCCGACCTCGACGTCCCGCGCATCCACTTCGGCGTCGGGACCGGCGAGCTGCTCGCCCTCATGGGCGAGGCCGGCGCCGACGTCGTCGGGGTCGACTACCGCGTGTCACTGACCGACGCCGTCGAGCGGCTCGGCCCCGGCTACGCGGTCCAGGGCAACCTCGACCCGGCGCTGCTCTTCGCGCCGTGGGAGGCGCTCGAGCGACGCGTCCGCGAGATCGTCGACGAGGGCCGGCAGGCCCCCGGCCACGTGTTCAACCTCGGGCACGGCGTCCCGCCGAACACCGACCCCGACGTCCTGACCCGCGTCACCGAGCTCGTCCACGAGTACTCGAGCCGCCGATGACGGCCACCGTCCCCGACGCACCCCGAGCCAGCGCCCCCGGCGTCGAGTCGGTCGCGGCACCGTCGGTCGCCCGCTCGAGCCTGACGATGTTCGGGGGCTCGATCGCCTCGCGGGTCCTCGGCACGGTCCGCGCCGGCCTCATCACGGCGATCATCGGCGCCAGCCTGGCCGGTGACGCGTTCTCGCTGGCGAACACGCTGCCGAACGTCCTCTACATGCTGGCGGCCGGGGGGATCCTCAACGCCGTCCTCATCCCGTCGCTGTCCCGGGCGATGCGGCTGCCCGACGGTGGGCAGGAGTTCACCGACCGCGTCATCACCCTCGCCCTCGTCGGCATGGCGGCCATCACCGTCCTCGTCACGGCGGGGGCCGGCCTGTTCGTGTGGATGCTCGCCGGCACCAGCCAGCCGAGCGTCAAGCAGCTCGCGCTCGCCTTCTCCTTCATCACCCTGCCGCAGATCTTCTTCTACGGGCTGTTCGCCCTCCTCGGCCAGATCCTCAACGCCCGCGGCAAGTTCGGCGCGTTCGCGTGGGCCCCGTTCATGGCCAACGTCGTCGCCGTCACCGGGCTGGTCGTCTTCATCGTCCTGTACCCGGCGCCGCGCCAGTTCCACGACGGGCAGCCGTTCCCCCGGACCCCGGAGCAGTGGACGCCCGGCATGGTCTGGCTCTTCGCCGGGTCGGCGACCCTGTCGGTCGTCGTCCAGGCGCTGTGGCTCGTGCCGGCCCTTCGGGGCACCGGGTTCCGGTACCGCCCGCGGTGGGGCGTGCGTGGCGCGGGTCTCGGCGGGGTGAGCCGGCTGGCGGTCTGGGCCTTCGTCGGCCTCGTCGTCTCGCAGCTCGGCTTCTTCGTGAGCCAGGGCGCCCTGAACCACGCCGTCAGCCGGGTCCCGGAGAAGGTCGCCGTCGGCGGGCCGGCGGTCTACGGGATCGCGTTCACGATCTTCATGCTGCCGCACGCCTTCGTCACCGTCTCGATCGTCACGGCGCTCTTCCCGCGCCTGTCCGCCGCGGCCGCGAGCGGACGCCTGGAACGCATGCGCGAGGACGTCCGCACCGGTCTCGCCCTGCCGCTCGTGGTCAACGTGGCGGTCATGGCCTTCGTCATGGTCGAGGCCGAGCCGATCATCGCCCTGCTCAACCCGGGCCTCAACCTGCGCTCCGTCGAGACCGCGGCCATCACGCTCGTCGTCATGATCCTCGGGATCATCCCGTTCGGCGTCGACCTGCTCTGCTACCGCACGCTCTTCGCCCTGGAGGACGGCCGGCCGACCTTCGTCATGCAGGTGCTGCTCACCGGTACGAGCCTGTTCGCGCTCGGCGTGACCCTCGTCGTGCCGCCGCAGTACGCCGTCGCGGTCATGGCCTTCGGGCAGACCGCCGGCAACGTCGTCTCCTGCGCCTACGGGCTGCGGGCCTGCCGACGCCGCGTCGGCCCCCTCGGCGGCGCCGCGGTCCTCGACACCGCCGCCCGCGTCGGCGTCGCGGCCCTCGTCGCCGGCCTGCTCGCGATGGGCACGCACAACGTGCTCGCCCCGATCCGCGTCTACGCGGCCGAGGGCGACGGCACGACGGCGGTGGGCCGGATGATCGCCAACGCCGTGGAGATCGGCCTGGTCGGGGTCGTGTTCACCGTCGTCTACATCGGGGTCGCGCACCTGCTCCACGTCCGCGAGGTCCGCGAGGTCGCCGGTCTCGTCCGCGGGCGCCTCGGCCGCTGACCGCGTCCCACCCGACGCCGGCCGCGGCCGAGGGCCGAGGTCAGCGACCTGGTGCCGGCGTGGCCGGGCCGCCGTGCTCCTCGGGTTCTCCCGTTCCGGCCGAGGAGGCTGCGGGAGCAGGACCGCCTGAGCTGGAACCTGCCGAGCCCGAACCGGCCGAGCCCGAACCGGCCGAACCCGAGCCGCCGGTGCCCGAGCCGGCCGACCCGCCGGGGGCCGCGAGGGCCGGGCTCGCAGCCGCGGGCCGGCGGCGTCGGACCCGGAGGACGACGAGCGCGACGAGACCGAGGACGACGAGCCACGGCAGCAGCGCGGCCAGACCGGTGACGATCACCGTCGCCGAGGTCAGCAGGCCCTCCCAGGCTCCGCGCAGCCGGGACGCCACGTCCTCGCCCGTGGTGGCCACGACCGGTGTCGTCGCGGCGGTCCACAGGGTCAGCGTCACGTCGCTGTTCGTCGTGCGGCGGTCGAGCTCGGCGAGCCGCTGCTCGAGTGCGTCGAGGTCAGCCTGACGGCGGCTGAGCTCGCTCTCGAGCAGGACCACCTGCTGCAGGTCGGTCGCCTTGGTCAGCAGGGCCCGGACCCGGGCGATGCTGTCGCGGGCCGGCTGCACCCGGGCTCGGGCGTCGACATAGGTGTCGGTGACGTCCTCGGTCTGGGAGGACCGGTAGGACACCGACCCGAGGCGGGACAGCTCGGTGAGGACCCCGTCCAGCTTGTCGGCCGGCACGCTGAGCACCATGCGGGCCTCGTCGACACCCACCGGCTCGGCGATGGCCGGTGAGTCACCGGCGCCGTCCGGGGCCGGCTCGGGGGAGCGGAGACCACCCGGCGCGCCGTAGCGGCCCGTCGGGTCGGCGGCGGTGACGACGTTCTCGAAGGTGACGACGCCACCGGCCTCGGAGGTGACGACCCGGGCTCGGGCACTGGCGGCGACGAGGTCGCCGACCTCGACCCCGAGCCACGCCGTGCGCGCGAGGCGGGCCCCGAGGTCGGCAGGCAGCGCGTCGGCGAGCCCCGAACCGGTCGTGCCCGAACCGGTCGTGCCCGTGGCGGCAGCGCCCTCGGACGTGTCCGGCGTGGGACGCCGGCCCTCCGTGGGCGCCTGCGGGGCCGCCTCCTTGCCGACGTGGCCGCTCCCGGACGAGTCACGCCCGGACCCGGTCCCGGCGACGGACTCCGACCCTCCGCTGGCACGGGTGCCCCCACCGACCCGGCCGAGGACGGACAGCCCGACGGGCACCGCCAGGGCGAGGACGGCGACGGCGACGAGGGCGGCGGCGAGCCATCGGCGGCGGTCCCGAAGGAGTCGGTCGAGGTGGGGACGCAGGCGGGCGAGCTGTTCCATGGCGGGCCTTCCGACGGGTCGCCCGGGCCGCGGCCCCTCTCGGCCGTGTCCGTCGGCGACGTCCTGCCGGGAAAGACACCGGGGCAGCGGCGAACGTTGCGGGCGGCCCGTCGCTCAGGCGTCGTCGTCGGGGCTGACGCGGCGGGCCCGCCGAACCCGCCGGACCCGCCGGACCACCAGCCAGCCGACGAGGGCCACCGCGGCCGCGACGACGACCCGGTCGAGCATCCCCGAGTACCGGTCGACGAGCTCGTACCGCGACCCCAGGGCCCAGCCGAGACCGATGAGGAGCGCGTTCCACGCGGCGCTGCCGAGCAGGGTCATGAGGCTGAACCGGCCGAGCGGCATCCGCACCGCCCCCGCCGGTAGGGACACCAGGCTGCGCACCCCCGGGACGAGCCGGCCGACGAGCACGGAGCGCCGACCGTGCCGCGTGAACCACCCCGTCGCCCGGAGGAAGTCCTCACGGTCCACGAGCGGCAGCCGGGCGAGCAGGTCGACGGCGCGGTCCTGCCCGAGCCGGGCCGCGAGCAGGTAGAGCACGAGCGCTCCGAGGTAGGCACCGAGGGTGCTCGTGAGCAGGAGCAGGCCGAGGTCGAGCCGGCCCTGTCGGGCGATGAAGCCGGCGAGCGGCAGCACGACCTCGCTGGGGATCGGGGGCACGACGGTCTCGACGAGGGCGAGGACGCCGACGCCGAGCTCTCCGAGCGTGGCGATGACGCGCATCGCGAGGCCGACGAGGCCGGACGGCTCGGCGGCGACGTACGCCTCGGGGCTCGTGGCCTGCACGGTCATGGCGCCATCATCACATCCGGTCCCGATGGCCACCCGGCGCGGGGCTGCGGGTCGCGGGGTGCCACAGTGGGCCCCATGGGTCGCAGGAGCGTGGCGGTCGTCGGTGGCGGGATCAGCGGTCTGGCGGCTGCCTGGGAGCTCGTCCGCTCCGGCGGCCCGGAGGGCGTCGACGTCACGCTCCTCGAGGGGTCCGACCGCGTGGGCGGCAAGCTGCGCCTCGCCGACGTCGCCGGGGTGCCGGTCGACGTCGGGGCCGAGTCGGTGCTCGCGCGCCGTCCCGAGGCGGTCGCGCTCGTGCAGGAGCTGGGCCTGGCCGACCGGTTGACCTACCCGGCCCCGGTCGGTGCCTCGGTGCTGGCGGGCGGCCGCCGCCGGCCGCTGCCGAAGGGCACCCTCATGGGGGTGCCCTCGTCCCCCGAGTCGCTGCACGGGCTGCTGTCCGAGGCGGAGGTCGAGCGGGTGCGCGCGGAGCGCGTCACCGGTCCCGACGGGTCGCACGGTCCCGATGCCCCCGACGTGTCCGTCGGCGACCTCGTCGACGCCCGCCTGGGACCCGCCGTGACGGACCGCCTCGTCGAGCCGCTCCTCGCCGGCGTCTACGCCGGGCACGCCCGCGAGATCTCGGCGGCCGCTGCCGTGCCGGCGCTGGCCCGGGCCGCCCGTGAGGGTCGTTCCCTGCTCGACGTCGCCCGCGAGTCCGCCGAGGCGGGCGCCGCGTCCGCCGGGCTGCCCGTGTTCGCCACCGTGGAAGGCGGCCTCGGCACGCTGCCGGTCGCTCTCGCCGAGGCCCTGGCGGCAGCCGGCGCCCGGGTGCGCACCGGTGCCGTCGTCCGTGGCCTCCGGGTCGACGGCGACGGCTGGGTCGTGACGACCGGACCCACGACCGCCGAGGTCGACGAGCGCTACGACGCCGTCGTCCTCGCGACCCCGGCCCGGCCCACGTCACGCCTGCTCGCCGGCGTCGCGCCGGGGGCCAGCGCCGCTCTGGCGGCCATCGAGTACGCGTCGATGGCGATCGTCACCCTCGCCCTCGACGGTCCGCCGCCCGCGGTGCTCGAGGGCAGCGGCTTCCTCGTGCCGCCGACCGAGCCGCTGTCGATCAAGGCCTCGACGTTCAGCACCGTCAAGTGGCCCTGGTTGGCCAAGGCCCACCCGGACCGGACGTTCCTCCGGGCCTCGCTGGGACGCCACCGTGACGTGGCGACGCTCCAGCGCTCCGACGACGAGCTCGTCGCCACGGCGCTGGCCGACCTGCGCACCGTGCTCGGACCGGACCTGCCGGACCCGGTGGCCGCGCACGTCCAGCGCTGGGGCGGCGGCCTGCCGCAGTACGCCGTCGGTCACCTCGACCGCGTCCGCGCGGCGCGCCTGCTGCCGCCGGGACTCGCCGTCTGCGGCGCCGCCTACGACGGCGTCGGCATCCCGGCCTGCATCGGGTCGGCCAGGGCGGCGGCGCGCGACCTGCTGACCCGGTGGTCGGACGCCCCGGCGACCTTGGGATGATGCGGTCATGAGCGAGCGCCTGACACCGGCCCGGATGCGGGAGATCAACGACACGATCCGCTACAGCATGTGGTCGGTGTTCGCGTCGGCGACCCCGCTCGGTGACGACCGGGGCGCGCTGCTCGGCGAGCTCGAGGGCTTCCTCGACGACATCGCCGGCGAGGGCGTCGTCGTCCGGGGTCTCTACGACGTCGCGGGCCTGCGCGGCGACGCCGACGTCATGGTCTGGTGGCACGCCGAGTCCATCGAGCTGCTCCAGTCGGCCTACCACCGGCTGCTGCGCACCGAGCTCGGGCAGCACCTCGAGCCGGTGTGGAGCTCGGCGGCGCTGCACCGGCCGGCCGAGTTCAACAAGAGCCACATCCCCGCCTTCATGGCCGAGGAGCAGACCCGCAGGTACCTCTGCGTGTACCCGTTCGTCCGGTCCTACGACTGGTACCTGCTCGAGGACTCCGAGCGCCGCGACCTGCTGCGCGAGCACGGCCAGATGGCGCGCGACTACCCCGACGTGCGGGCCAACACCATCGCCTCGTTCGCCCTCGGCGACTACGAGTGGCTCCTCGCCTTCGAGGCCGACGAGCTGCACCGCATCGTCGACCTCATGCGTGAGCTGCGCGCCTCGCGCGCCCGGCTGCACGTGCGCGAGGAGGTCCCGTTCTTCACCGGGCCACGCGTCGAGCCCGCCCAGCTCGTCGCCAACCTGCGCTGAGGCGTGCCGCCGGGGTGGCGGTCAGTCCTCGCCCCGGAACAGCCTGCCGACCCCGGCCGCGATCGGGATGAACAGGAACACGAACCACTCGCCCGTGCGCAGGAACACGAGCAGCGCGATGAACGGCGACAGGGTCACGAGGGCTCGCCCGAGGCGCGCGCCGAACGACGTCGCCGGCTGCGCGGCGGGTCGCCCGGGGGCGGTGGACGCTGCCCGGGCCGGGGCGACGGGGTCGAACCTCGGCCGGGGCTCGGGCAGGTCGGTGAACAGCGCCTCGAGCTCGCGCCGCGTCACGGCGTCGGCGGCCTTCCCTCGGCGGTCCTCGTACTCGAACGCGTCGAGCCGGCCGGCCTGCCGGTGCGCCGCGAGCGCCGCGCGGGCCTCCTGGCGCTCGCGGTCACCGATCCGCAGCTCGCCGTCGCCCTCCATGGGACCAATCTAGGCGCGGTGACCTCAGGCGTCCCCGGTGCTCGTGCCGGTCGCCGGCTCGAGGCGTAGCGAGATCGAGTTGATGCAGTAGCGCTGGTCGGTGGGGGTGTCGTAGCCCTCGCCCTCGAAGACGTGGCCGAGGTGCGAGCCACAGGTGGCACACCGCACCTCGACGCGCTTCATGCCCAGACTGCGGTCCTCGATGTACTCGACGCTGTCACCGGCGAGGGGAGCGTAGAAGGACGGCCACCCGCAGTGGGACTCGAACTTGGTGTCGCTGCGGAACAGCTCGGCGCCGCAGGCCCGGCACGAGTACACGCCCTGGGTCCTGGTGTCGGTGTACTCGCCGGTGAAGGCGCGCTCGGTGCCCGCCTCGCGGAGCACGTGGTACTCGGCGGGGGAGAGGGCGTCACGCCACTCCGCGTCGGTGCGCTGGACGGCGTACGGCTTACGGGAGGTGCTCTGGTCGCTCATGTCCGGGCAACGCCGGGGCCCCCGCGTTTGTGCCCTGCCTCGTCGCGGCGCAGGTCGGGCGCAGGCGACGGCCCGGGCGTGCCGGTTGCGCACGCCCGGGCCGCCTGCCTCACTTCTGCTTCGGCGGGACGGAGCACGTGGCCGTCGCCGTGTTGCCGGCGGCGTCGGTCGCGGTGACGAGCAGGTCACCCCGCACCGTGACGTCCCAGTCGACGGCGCCCGAGCCCGCCACGGCCGACGGCGTCGCCCCCGGAGCCTGGGTCAGCTTGATGTGCGTGCCGGGCGCGTACGGGCCGAAGGTGGAGCCCGAGGCCGTGTCGGAGAGCGTCACGGACACGCCGGGCAGGTTGTCGGTCGCGACCAGCTGGAAGAAGCCGGAGCTCGCGTAACCGACCGGCGTCCTGCCGGCGGGGTTGACGCCGGGGCCGCAGGCGACGGTCGGCGGCGTCACGTCGTTGACCTTGATGCTCACGGTCTGGACGAAGTCCGGCCCGGCGTCGGCGCCGTTGACGAGGAACGTCGACGTGCACGTCAGCGTCGAGCCCTGCGGCGCGTCCGCGGCCACGGTGACGGCCTCGTCGAGGGCGAGGTCGGTGCCGCTCGTCACGGTCTGCGGCAGCGACGGCGAGTACGACACGGACAGGCCCGGGTCGCACGCGACGTTCGCCGTCACCTCGGCCGGCAGGTTGCCGAGGCCGGCGAGGATGGCCGCGGACACGCCGCCCGGTGCGACGCTCGGGAAGAAGGTGCCCGTGGTCGCGGCGGTGATCCGCGTGGCCTGCCCGGTCGCGTCGAGGCCGTCGCCGAAGCCGGAGTTCACGTTGATCGCGATGACCTGGGCGGAGACACCCTGGAGGGAGGCGATGGCGTCGGCCTCGCTGTGCCCGTTGCTCGGGTCGTGGCCGCTGGCGTCGCCGAACCAGACGACGATGCGCGTCGAGTCGGGCCGGAAGGAGATGGCGTCGCCCCCCGAACCGACCTGCCACAGCGCGTTGAGCTGGGCCTCCGGAAGGTCGCCGCCACCCCCGGCCGAGAGGCTGTTGATCGCGGTCTGCGCCGTGGTCTGGTCGCCGGTCAGGCCCGACTCGACCTGGAAGAGCTCGGGACCGTCACCGACGTCCTGGTAGGACGTGATGGCGAACTGGGCCTGGGGCTGGGCCGCCTGGACGCTCGAGACGATGGAGCTCATCTCGGACTTGACGTTCGCGATGGCCGGGCCCATGCTGCCCGTCTCGTCGACGACGAGCACGATGTCGGGCTTGGGCGGTATCTCCGGGGTGCTGACCGTCTTGGTGACGTGGACGGTCTGGCCCGGGTCGAGGGCGGCGTCGTAGGTGGCCGGGCTGACGCCGGCACCGAACGCGACGGCCGGGACCCCGACGAGGGCTCCGGTTGCAAGGATCGAGAGTGCGCCGCGGCGCATTCCGTTGAGCACGGTTGTCCCCTTTCGTGGGACGTGAGGGATGGGTGGGGCCGGTGTCCGTGCCTCCGGCGCGGCCCCGAGGCGGGCGGGGGACGCCACGACCCCGAATGGCAGTCGTCCCGGCCGTCGACGGTCCTGGGTGGTGGACCGGGGAGGTGTCGCGCACCGGCGATGGAGGCGCCGGCGCTCGAGTCTCCCTGCCCCTACCGTGGCGCGGCCTGTCCGTTTTGATACGAGAACCGCTGGAATGTGTGGCTGCTGGGACGAGCGGGGCACCGTTTGCCACGATGGGGCCCGTGGAGCAGCGCCAGAGGGTCCCTCGACCGCTCCTCGCCGCCGCGGCGGCGGGGGCCGGCACCGCCGTGGGGGCCGCCGCCGGCTCCGTGGCGGCGGCGGCCTACTTCGCCCGCCGCGTCCTGACCCCGGACGAGCTGCAGCCGGACGACGTCGTGGTCCTCGAGCACGACGCCGAGACCGTCCGTCTCGCCGCCGGCCCGGACCCGGTGGTGCCGGGGCGCTACGGCCTCTGGCTGGACGGCGGCCTCGGGCACGCCCGCGTCGGGGACATCCTCGACGTGGACGACGTGTCGGTGACCCGCCGCCTGCTCGCCGTCGACCGCGGCCGGCTCGCGCCCGGGCCGGCGCGGTGGAACCAGTACTACTTCTGGGACCGGCCGCGGGTCAGCCTCGGGCTGCCGGACGAGGACGTCACGGTCCTGTCGGACGTCGGACCCCTGCCGGGGTGGGTCGTGCGCCCGGCAACGGGTCGCGGCCACGACTGGGCCGTCCTCGTGCACGGCCGCGGTGCCCGGCGTGAGGAGACCCTGCGCGCCGTGCCGGTCCTGCGCGCGGCCGGGTGGACGAGCCTCGTGACGTCGTACCGCAACGACCGCGACGCGCCCCGGGGGCCGGACGGCCGGTACAACCTCGGGCTGTCCGAGTGGCGCGACGTCGAGGCCGCGATGGCCCACGCCGTGTCGCACGGTGCCCGCCGGCTCCTGCTCTTCGGCTGGTCCATGGGTGGGGCCGTGGTGCTCCAGGCCCTCGACCGGTCATCGCTCGCGGACCGGGTCGCCGGCGTCGCCCTCGACTCGGCGGTGCTCGACTGGGGCGTCGTGCTGCGTCACCACGGCCGACTGCACCGCGTTCCCGCTGCGCTCGTGCGGGTCGCCACCGACCTCATGGGATCGGCCCGCAGCCGCCGCCTCGTCGGCGTGCGCGAGCCCATCGACGTCGCCCGCACCGACTGGGTGGCCCGCGCCGACGAGCTGCGGGTCCCCATGCTCGTCATCCACTCCGACGACGACGACTTCGTGCCCATCGGGCCGGCGGTGGCGCTCGCGGCCAGGCGCCCCGACCTCGTGCACCTCGAGCGCTGGCAGGTCGCCCGGCACTGCCGGGAGTGGAACCACGACACCGCCCGCTGGGAGCGCGTCGTCGGTGCGTTCGTCGCCGGGCTGGGGGCGCCCCCGTCCGGGGGATGACCGACGTCTCAGCGGCGCACGGTCCAGCGGCCGAGCAGCGTCGCGTCCTGCTCCACGAGGACCGCCAGCTCCAGGTCGACGTCGAGCGGCGGTCCCGACACCGGGCGCGGGGCCCCGCCCGCGACGACCGCCGGCGTCACCGTGAAGCAGAGCTCGTCGACGACACCCGCGGCGAGCAGGCTGCCCAGCAGCGCCGGCCCGCCCTCGGTGTGCACCCGGGTCCAACCCCGCGCGTGCAGTCCGGCGACGAGCGAGACGAGGTCGACGCGGTCCTGCCCGTGCACGAGGACGTGGTCCGGCCCGAGCGCCGCACGCGCCGCGTCGAGCCCACGGGCACCGGCCGGTACCGCGAGGAGCACCGAGCCGTCGGTGAACGGCCGCACGGAGTCTGGGACGTCCCCGGAGTTGCTGACGACGACGAGCGGCAGGGGTTCCGGCAGGCCCTCATCCTCGCGCAGCGCGGCCAGTGCCGGGTCGACCGACAGAGCCGGGTAGCGCTCGGCCCGGACCGTGCCGGCCCCGACGACGACGCAGTGGCTCAGCGCCCGGAGCAGCTCGAAGACGACGTGGTCGGCATCGGTGTTGATGGTTCCCGAGCGACCGTCCGGACCCGTCGCGGCCCCGTCGAGCGTCGTGACCATGTTGGCCCGTAGCCAGGCGGGGGACGGCGGTCGGTACGCCGCGGCGAGCCCCTCGCTGTCGAGCTCGGTGAACGGGTCCAGGCCGGTCCGGCCGGGCACGAGGAGGCGCATGACGCCAGTATGGCGAGGCGTCTCCACGAGCGGCGGACCGCCGGCCGACGGGGTGGTCCAGCGCGTCCGCCCCTGCGGCGGGAGTCGGTCGGGCAGGATGGCGCCCATGGGCAAGAAGGGGTCGAGGAAGCGCTCGGAGAAGGGGTCCGAGAAGGGCCGCAGGAAGGCCGAGGAGAAGGCCCGCGAGACCGAGGACGCGGCGGCGTCCGTCGCCGACGACGGCGCGGCCCTCGGCGGGTTCGGCGACGCGCTGCGCGTCGGAACCGGGGACCTCCTGGCCGACGTCGACCCCGCCTCGACACCTGCCTTCCACGGCGGCAAGTCCGATGGCAGGGCGGCCCTCGAGTCGGGTCAGGCCGAGCTCAGCGACCTCCTGGAGAGGCTGTGGGCCGAGTCGACGGCCGGTTCGCGCCGGTCCGTGCTGCTCGTCGTGCAGGGCATGGACACCTCCGGCAAGGGCGGCATCATGCGGCACGTCGTCGCCGTCAGCCCGGAGGGTGTCAAGGCCACCGCGTTCAAGGCCCCGACCGACGAGGAGAAGAAGCACGACTTCCTCTGGCGCATCGAGCGGGCCCTGCCCGGGCCGGGGCAGCTCGGCGTCTTCGACCGTTCGCACTACGAGGACGTCCTCGTCGTCCGGGTCCACGAGCTCGTGCCGCCCGACGTCTGGGGCGCGCGGTACGCCCGGATCAACGCCTTCGAGCGCGACGTCGTCTCGGCTGGCACGCACATCGTCAAGGTCATGCTGCACCTGTCCAAGGACGAGCAGCGGGCCCGCCTCCAGGAACGCCTCGACCGCCCGGACAAGCACTGGAAGTACAACCCGGGCGACATCGACGAGCGCGCCCGTTGGTCGGACTACATGCAGGCCTACCAGGCCGTCCTCGACACGACCTCGACGGTCGGGGCGCCGTGGCACGTCGTGCCGGCGGACCGCAAGTGGTACGCCCGGCTCGCGGTGCAGCAGCTGCTCCTCGAAGCCCTGCGCGAGATGGACCTGCAGTGGCCCGAAGCCGACTTCGACGTCGAGGTGGAGAAGCGCAGGCTCGCCGAGAGCTGACTCAGCCGGCCCGGTCCACGACGTGGCCCGCGACGCCCGCGAGGTCGGCACCCAGCGTGCCGAAGACGTGCCCACGCGAGCCGTGGCCGCCGTGGACGCGGCTCGCGAGGAAGGCGTCGGCGACGGCTGCGGGGGAGTGCTCGACGACCAGGCTCGCCTGCAGCGCGACGGCCAGACCCTCGACGACCGAGCGCGCCTGGAACGCGGCACCGGGGGTGCCGGGGTCGAGGGCGCGGGCGCGTGCCACCGCCGCGTCGACGAGCGCGTCGAGCTCCCGGCTGCGGCCGCGCACGCGCTGGAGCTCCTTCTCGAGCGCCTCCAGGCTGGCCGGCTCCCGGTCGAGGGCGCGCACGACGTCGAGGGCGTTGACGTTGCCCGAGCCCTCCCAGATGGAGTTGAGGGGGGCCTCGCGGTAGAGCCGCGCCAGGCCGTTCTCCTCGACGTAGCCGTTGCCGCCGAGGCACTCGAGCGCCTCCGCGACGACGGGGGCGGTGCGCTTGCACACCCAGAACTTGCCGAGGGCGACGCCGAGCCGGGCGAGCTCGGTCTCGCCGGCGTCGACGGCGTGCGCGAGGCGCATCGCGAGGACGGTGGCGCCCTCGGCCTCGAGCGCGAGGTCGGCGAGGACGTTGCGCATGAGCGGCTGGTCGACGAGCGGGGCGCCGAACGCCCTGCGGTGCCGCGCGTGGTGGACGGCGCGCGCCACGGCGTCGCGCATCGTCGCGGTGGAACCGAGGACGCAGTCCAGACGCGTCGCGCCCACCATGTCGATGATCGTGCGCACCCCGCGCCCCTCGTCCCCGAGCCGGCTGCCCCACGTGCCGTCCAGCTCCACCTCGCTCGAGGCGTTCGAGCGGTTGCCGAGCTTGTCCTTGAGGCGCTGGAGGGCGAACGGGTTGCGCGTCCCGTCGTCGAGAGCCCGCGGCACGAGGAAGCACGTCAGGCCTCCCGGTGCCTGCGCGAGCACGAGGAAGACGTCAGACATCGGTGCCGAGCAGAACCACTTGTGCCCGGTGAGGCGGTAGGTGTCGCCGGGCAGCGGTCCGTCCGGGGTCGGCACGGCTCGCGTCGTGTTGGCGCGCACGTCCGACCCGCCCTGCTTCTCCGTCATGCCCATTCCGGCGATGGCCCCCTTCTTGGTGGCCACCGGTCGGATGCCGAACTCGTAGCTGCGGCTGGCGAGGGCCGGCAGCCAGCGCATCGCGTGCGTCG
Source organism: Monashia sp. HAY1-2A (assembly GCF_056755315.1). Classification (NCBI taxonomy): domain Bacteria; kingdom Bacillati; phylum Actinomycetota; class Actinomycetes; order Micrococcales; family Intrasporangiaceae; genus Intrasporangium; species Monashia sp. HAY1-2A. The sequence continues at coordinate 2,245 of NZ_JBNDHY010000065.1, read as the reverse complement.
GGTCGTGCCGGAGCGCGGAACCCGCGGCGTACGTCATCGACACCGGGCAGCCGTGGCCGGCCTCGACGCGCGACCAGAGCATGAAGCCGGCCGCCCGGCGCGCGTGGGCGCCGGAGCGCGCCGGACGCGTCCACGGCTCGGCCGTCAGACCGGCGCCGACGGCCCGGTCCATGAGCCAGTGCCACGAGGGGTGGAACTCCACCTCGTCGACGCGGTTCCCCCGGGCGTCATGGGTGCGCAGCACCGGCACGTGCGTGTCGGCGAGACGCCCGTGCGCCTGCGCCTCCGCGGACCCGGCGAGCCGCGCCAGGTCGGCGAGCCCGTCGAGGTCCTCGGCGCCCACCCAGCGGTCGACCGCCTCGGCCAGGGCCGGGTCCTCGCGGAGGAGGTCGTGGTCCTCGTAGGGAGGGACCTGGTTCGTCACCTCGTGCGTGCCCATCCGCCGAGCCTAGGACGGGTCGAGGGGTGGACACGTGGCGGCCGGGGCGTGTCGTGTCGCACACCCCGCCCCTGCGCGCCGCGCCCGGTTAGCCTCGTTCGGTGACGGTCAAGGAGCGGGTTCGAGCGACCCTGCGGCGTGTGCCGGGGGGCCTCGCCGTCGGGCGGCTCACCGTTCGGACCGTCGACGTCTGCCTCGAGTACCGGGTCACCGGCCTGGCCGCCGAGGCGGCGTTCTTCATGCTGCTGTCGCTGCCGCCGCTCGTCCTCGGGCTCTTCGGCGGCCTCGGCTACGTCAGTGCCTGGATCGGCCCGGAGAACGTCGACACGGTCGTGAGCTCGATCCGTGACTACGCCGCGCGGTTCCTCACCCAGGAGAGCATCAGCGACCTGCTCGTGCCGACGGTCCAGGACGTCCTGCGACGCGGGCGTCCGGAGCTGGTCTCCGTCGGGTTCCTCCTGTCGCTGTGGTCGGGGTCGCGGGCCCTCAACGTCTTCATCGACACGGTCTCGATCATGTACGGGCAGAAGGACGTCCGCGGCATCATCCGGCTCCGGGTACTCAGCCTCGGCCTGTACACCGTGAGCACCGTCGCCGGCGTCGTGCTCCTGCCGCTCGTCCTCCTCGGTCCGCAGCTGGTGTCGGACTGGCTCCCGGACTCCCTCGCCCTGCTGCGCTACCTCTACTGGCCCGCCCTGCTCGTCTTCAGCGTCGTCGCGCTGACCACCCTGTACCACGTGGCGACGCCGCGCCGCGGCCCGTGGCGCCGCGACCTCCCGGGTGCCCTGCTCGCGCTCGCGATCTGGCTCGGCGCCTCGTACGTCGTGCGCATCTCGCTCGCGGCCTCGCTCGGCGGCTCGACGATCTACGGTCCGCTCAGCGCGCCGATCGTCCTGCTCATCTGGCTCTACTTCCTCGCCCTGGCCATCCTCATCGGGGCGGGGCTCAACGCCGCGACCCGCGTCCTGTGGCCGGTCGAGCTGACCGAGCACCGGCCGCCGAGCATGGGCCAGTGGCTGGCCCGGCGGGGGGCGCAGGAGCGCCAGGCGGCGCGCGGCCGCCGCACCCGGGTGCCTGCACCGGCCGACGCCACGCAGACGGCACCCACGGCGGCACGCGAGCCGGAGTCGGAGGGGCGGGTGGCCGGCGAGCATCCCGGGGACGGCGAGCGTGGAGCCGGTTTTGTGTCGCGCAGACCGATCCGCTAGTGTCTACCTCGCACCGAGCGGGGAGTTACATCGCTGGTGTTCCCGCGGACGTAGCTCAGTTGGTAGAGCGCAACCTTGCCAAGGTTGAGGTCGCCGGTTCGAGCCCGGTCGTCCGCTCGGAGGCAAATCGGTACTTGCCTTCACGGTGGAGTGGCCGAGAGGCGAGGCAGCGGCCTGCAAAGCCGCGTACACGGGTTCAAATCCCGTCTCCACCTCGGGTACGACAACACCCCAGGGCGATTGGCGCAGTGGTAGCGCGCTTCCTTGACACGGAAGAGGTCACTGGTTCAAACCCAGTATCGCCCACCAGCACGAGAGGCCCCCGGCGCCGCCGGGGGCCTCTCGTCGTTCCCGGAGGGTCCCGGTCCGCGAGGGCGAAGGGGGACGTTCCGGACGCGGTGACCGCCGGGGGCTCGCCACGCAGCGGCGCGACGGTGCATGTCGGGCAGGCGGATTCGCCGCGGGCCGGTGCGTCCGCTATGGTCTACCTCGCAGCCGAGGGCATCGCCTGGAGCAGCGCGCGCGGACGTAGCTCAGTTGGTAGAGCGCAACCTTGCCAAGGTTGAGGTCGCCGGTTCGAGCCCGGTCGTCCGCTCCA
>NZ_JBNDHY010000064.1:0-24881 GCF_056755315.1 Monashia sp. HAY1-2A | reverse complement strand
CGGAGATGTGTATAAGAGACAGGGATCGGGGCGTCGGGGGTGGGGCGCTGGTCGAAGACGTGGCGGCGGACCCAGGCGTGCATCGCCACCGCGGCGGCGGCGCCGGCGTTGATCGACCGCGTCGAGCCGAACTGCTCGATGTGCAGAACCACGTCGCAGGCGGCCCGCATCGGTCCGGACAGTCCCGGCCCCTCCTGGCCAAAGACGAGGACGCAGCCGCGCGGTAGCTCGTAGGTCTCGATCGGCAGCGACCCGGGCAGGTTGTCCACGCCGACGAGGACGAGGCCCGCCTCGCGCGCCCACGTGGCAAGACCGGCGGCGTCGGGGTGGTGGTGCTCGTGCTGGTAGCGGTCGGTGACCATGGCACCCCGACGGTTCCAGCGTCGTCGCCCCACGATGTGGAACGCCTTGGCGCCCATGGCGTTCGCGGTGCGGATGACCGAACCGATGTTGAAGTCGTGGCCCCAGTTCTCGACGGCGACGTGGAAGTCGTGCCGCCTGGCGTCGAGGTCCGCGACGATCGCCTCGTGCCGCCAGTACCGGTACGCGTCGACGACGTTGCGGCGGTCACCGTGCGCGAGCAGCTCGGGGTCCCAGTGCTCCCCGACGGGCCACGTCCCCTCCCACGGACCGACGCCCACCGTCCCGGTGGCCTTGGCGGTCTCCGTGGCCTTGGCGGTCCCCGCGGGCACGGCGGTCTCCGCGGTCTCGGTGAGCACGGCGGTCTCCGCGGTCTCGGTGAGCGCAGCGGTTTCGGCGGGCTCGGCGGGCACGCGCCGAGTGTACGGGCGTCGGCGGCGCGGGCTCGACGGGAGAAGGCCGGTGCGGGCATCGTCGCGGGCCTCGCGGGCCGGCGACCAGCGCCGCGCCGGTCCTCCTCCCTCGCTCCCGAGCCCATGTTCACCCGCCCGTCGACGGGACCGGAACCCGGTGCCGCACTTCGATACCGCATCGAGACCGGAGCGCGGCACGGCCGACACCGGGAAGGACCTCGCGGCCACACCGCCTACCCTTGGCGCATGCACGCACTCGCCGCCGTCCCGGCACTCGGCCCCAAGTGGATGGACCCGACGTACCTGCTGGACCAGTACCAGGGTGCGTTCTTCGTCATCGCCCTCGTCATCGTCTTCATCGAGTGCGGCCTGCTCTTCCCGATCCTGCCCGGCGACTCGCTCCTGTTCGCCATCGGCCTGTTCATCGCGACGCAGAAGGTCGACCTCAACCTCTTCGTCGCGATGGCGGCCCTCACCGTCGCGGCGTTCCTCGGCAACGTCGCCGGCTACGAGATCGGCCGGGCCGTCGGACGTCCGCTCTACGGACGGCAGGGGCGGTTCATCAACACCGCGAACTTCGACAAGACCAACGCGTTCTTCGACAAGTACGGCAACCGCGCCCTCGTCCTCGGCCGGTTCGTCCCCATCGTGCGGACCTTCATCACCGTCGTGGCCGGCATCGGCCGGATGCACCGCCAGCGGTTCTTCGGCTGGAGCGCGATCGGCGCCGTGGCGTGGGTCGTCAGCGTGACCCTGCTCGGCTACTTCCTCGGCCAGGTCTTCCCGGACCTGACGAAGAACATCGAGTACGCCATCCTCCTCGTCGTCCTCGTGTCGGTCATCCCCATGGTCATCGAGGTCGTCAGGCACCGTCGCGAGGCCCGCGAGGTCGCTGCGGAGATCAGCGACGCGAGCGGCGAGGAGCGCCTCCGCGGCGAACCGCGCGCCTGAGCCGGTCAGCCGCCCCCACGTCCACGACGCGTCGGGGACGTTCCGGTGAAGCCGGGACACCGCGTCGCCGACCGGAGCACACTGGTCGGTGCAGGGGTGGACGGAGGCCGACGTGGACACCGAGACGACGGACCGGGCCGCACGCCCGGACGAGCCGCACGACCCGGCCGGGCCGGAACCGCCCGACCTGTGGACCCTCTACCGCGCCAGCGTCCGGGGGTGGACCGACCGGGTGGCCGAGCTGGCGGAGGACGACTGGGACCGACCGACGCCGTGCTCGGCGTGGACGGTGCGCGACCTCGTCAACCACGTGACCGGCGAGGACCTGTGGACCGTGCCGCTCATGGAGGGCGCGACCCTCGAGGAGGTCGGCGGCCGGTTCGACGGTGACGTCCTCGGCGCCGACGGTGCCGGGGCGTCGACCCGGGCGGCGCAGGAGGCGCTCTCGACGGTCGAGCGGACGCTGCCGAGCCACGGCACCGTCCACCTCTCGTACGGCACCGAGTCGATGGAGGAGTACGTCCGCCAGCTGCTCGCCGACCACGTCGTGCACGGCTGGGACCTCGCGGCCGCGACCGATGGCGACACCGGCCTCGACCCCTCGCTCGTCACCGCGGTGGCGTCGTGGTTCGACGACCGCGAGGAGCTGTACCGCTCCGTGGGGGCCGTCGCCGGCCGACGCGGCATGACCGGTGACGCCGGCGCGGACCTGCTGGCCCGGTTCGGCCGGGACGCCTCGTGGGGCGCGGCGCACGCCGCCTTCGCGGCGTTCGTGGCGGCGTTCGGCCGTGGGGACGTCGACGCGATCATGGCGCGGATGACGGACGACTGCGTCTTCGAGGCCACCGGGCCTGCGCCGGACGGGGTGCGGCACGAGGGCGCCGACGCGGTGCGCGCGGTCTGGGAGGACCTCTTCGCGGGCACGCGCGACCCCCGGTTCACCGAGGAGGAGTCGTTCGTCGCCGGGGACCGCGGGGTGCTGCGGTGGCGTTTCGACTGGGTGGAGGCCGACGGCTCGCCCGGTCACGTGCGCGGCGTCGACGTCGTGCGGCTGCGCGACGGCCTCGTCAGCGAGAAGCTGTCCTACGTCAAGGGCTGATGGCCCGGACGGCAGCCACGGCTGCCGGGGACGCGGCTCACGCGTCGGTCGGTCGGTCAGGCGTCGGTCCGGCGTCGCTCACGCGTCGGTCACGCGTCGGTCACGCGTCGGGTCGGGTGCGGTCGATGCTGGGGTCGGGCGCGCCGAGGTCGGCGGGCGCGTCGGCCTGCGGGAGGGCCGGACCCGGCTGGGTCGAGGGCCCACCGACCGCGCCCGGCTGCGTGGACCCGCCGACGGTGGCCGCGCCCGGGCCGGCCGGTGCCGACCCGAAGGTGCCGGGTGCCTGGTCGCCGAACGTGATGCTGGGGACGGCCGCCTCGCCGGCCGGTGTCTCGAAGTACTCGGCGCGCTTGACGCCGCCCATGCCCGCGACGATGTTCGAGGGGATGCTCTCGACCTTGGTGTTGAGGTCACGCACGAGGGCGTTGTAGTACCGGCGAGAAGAGGCGATGCGGTCCTCGGTGCTCGACAGCTCCTGCTGGAGCGAGAGGAAGTTCTGGTTCGCCTTGAGGTCGGGGTAGGCCTCCGCGACGGCGATGAGGCGCCCGAGCGCCTGGCTCAGCGCACCCTCGGCCTGGGCGGCCTGCGCCGGCGACGGCGAGCCGGACATCGCCGCCGTGCGGGCCCGCATGACCTCCTCGAGGGTGCCGCGCTCGTGAGCGGCGTAGCCCTTGACCGTCTCGACGAGGTTGGGGATGAGGTCGTGGCGACGCTTGAGCTCGACGTCGATCTGCCGCCAGCCCTCCTCGACGCGGTTGCGCAGGCGGATCAGGCCGTTGTAGCTGACGACACCCCAGACGACGAGGAGCACGACGAGCGCGAGCAGGATCCAGACGATGATCATGGGGTCTCCCCGTAGGCGTGTGCGTGGCGTCAGGGTTCAGCAGGGCTGCAGCAGGGTCCGAGTGGTGGCACCGATCCTAGACCGGCGGGTCCCGCCCGCCGGGGGCTGCGCGGCGACGCCCCTGCCCAGGGGACCGGCGCTCCGACGCCGTCCGACCCGGCCGGGCTCCCTCCGGCGCTGTCGGTGCGGCTTCGTACCGTTGTCCCATGGAGGACGTGCCGCTCGCCTTCGACTTCACCGCCGAGCTGTGGCGGTGGGACGCGCAGTCGGGCTGGTTCTTCGTCACCGTCCCGCCCGACGAGTCCGAGCTGGTCCGCGAGCGCCCACGTCCCCCGCGCGGGTTCGGGTCGGTGCGGGTGCGCGTCACGGTCGGCCGGTCCACGTGGGCCACGTCGGTGTTCCCCATCGCGTCCCGCGGCGGGTACGTGCTGCCGATGAAGCAGGCGGTCCGCCGGGCCGAGGGGCTCGACGAGGGCGACCCGGCCGACATCCACCTCGAGGTGCTGGGGTGAGCGAGGTCGGGGGCGGGCCGACGCCCGGTCCGGCCGCCAACCGCGTGACGCCGCTCGGTGACGTCGTCGCCGTCCCGGGTCGCGGGGCGTGGATGGGCAACCGGGGGCGGCTGCACGAGGGCACGGGCACGAGGCACGTGCGCAGGCACCACGTCGGCCGGGCCTGGATCACGTGCGTCCTGGCCTTCCGCGACCGGCGCGTCGACCAGTGGCACCCGGGCCACTACACCCCGCTGTTCTTCCTCGACGAGGCCGTGGCGCTCGCGGCCGGGCACCGACCGTGTGCCGAGTGCCGGCGCGCCGACTACGTGCGGTTCCGCGACCTCGTGGCCGAGGCGCTGGGGGTCGGGCGGCTCGCCGCGCCGGAGCTGGACCGCCTGCTCCACGAGGAGCGCTGGGACTCCCGCCACCGCACCCGGCGGATGCACGCCGCCGCCTGGGCCGACCTGCCCGACGGCGCGTTCGTCATGCTCGACACCGGCCCGGCCCGCGTCGCCGGACCCACGGTCGTCCCGTGGCTGGCGACCAACACCTACGGTGACCCGGTCCCGCGCCCGGCGCGCGGTACCGCCGTCGTCCTCACGCCGCCCTCGAGCCTCGACGCGCTGCGGCGCGGGTACCCCGTCCAGGTCGGGGCGCCCGCGCCACCCGACGCGTGAGGCGTCAGTCCACCGCGATCTCGCCGGACCTACGGCTCAGGCGAGTCCGAGGTCCTCGAGGGTGTAGACGAAGCGGTACTCGACACCGGCCTCGTCGGTGATGCGCTCGCCGGCGCCGGTGGCGCGGTCGGCGATCGTGGCCACCGCCACGGGGTTGCCGCCGTCCTCGCGGACGGCCTTGACTGCCTCGAGCGGGGAGGCACCGGTCGTCGTCGTGTCCTCGACGACGAGCACGTCGCGGCCCTTGACCGACGGGCCCTCGATGCGCTGCTGGAGGCCGTGGGCCTTACCCGCCTTGCGCACGACGAAGGCGTCGAGCCGCTCCCCCGCGCTCGCGGCGGCGTGGAGCATCGAGGTGGCGACCGGGTCGGCGCCGAGCGTCAGGCCACCGACCGCGTCGAACGAGAGGTCCTTGACGAGGTCGCGCATGACGATGCCGACGAGGGGCGCTGCCTCGCCGTCGAGCGAGATGCGGCGCAGGTCGACGTAGTAGTCGGCCTCCTTGCCCGAGGACAGCGTGACGCGTCCGTGGACGATGGCCTTGTCCTTGATGATCTCGAGGAGGCGGGCGCGGGCGGTGGCGGTGTCGGGCGTCTCGGTCACGCCCCCGATGGTAGGGGTCCTCGCGACGGCCCGGCGTCGGGGTTCAGTCGCCGCGACGGCTCGGCAGCCGGGTGCTGCGCAGCCGGCCGCGCACGAGCGGGCGCGGCAGGACGCGCAGCAGCGTCGAGACCGCCTTGTACTGCAGGCCCGGCACCGACACGACACGGCCGTGGGCGACGTCCTCGAGGCAGTCGGCGACGAGTCGGTGCGGGTCGAGCCACAGGAAGCGGGGACCCGGGCTGGAGATCCCGGCCCGCTGCTGGAACTCGGTGCTCGTGAACCCGGGGCAGAGTGCCGTTGCGGTGACCCCCGTGCCGGCGAGGTCGCCGGCGAGACCCTCGGTGAACACCGTGACCCACGACTTGGCCGCGGAGTACGTGCCCGAGGCGAGCCACCCGGCCACCGACGACACGTTGACCACCGCACCGTGGCCGCGCTCGACCATCGCCCGGGCGCCCGCGTGCGACAGGACGAGGACGGCCCGGGTCAGCACGTCGAACATCCGCTCCTCGTCGGCGAGGTCGTTGCGCAGGAACCGCCCACGCAGCCCGTAGCCCGCGTTGTTGACGAGGAGGTCGACCGGCCGCGCCGGGTCCGAGAGCCGGTCGGCCACGCGCTGGAGCGCCTCCCGGTCGGACAGGTCGGCGGTGAGCACCTCGACGTCCGACCCGGTGCGGCGCAGCGCCGCCGCGAGCTCCTCGAGCCGGGCGGTGTCGCGCGCGACGAGGACGAGGTCGTGCCCGCGCCCGGCCAGCTGCACCGCGAACTCGCGGCCGATGCCGGCGCTCGCGCCCGTGACGAGGGCGGTCGGGCGCCTCCGGTGCGAGGCGTCGGGAGGGCCGGGGGCTGCCTCGGCAGGGGTGGGCTCGCTCATGCGGCACACCCTAGGCAGCACGCGGGCCCCTTGTCCCTCTAGGGTGTCCGACCATGCGAGTCGCCACGTGGAACGTCAACTCGATCCGATCCCGCATCGACCGGGTCGAGGCGTGGCTGGACCGCACCCGCGTCGACGTGCTCGCGATCCAGGAGACGAAGGCGCGTGAGGACCAGTTCCCGTTCGAGCGCTTCGCGGCGCGTGGCTACGAGGTGGCGCACCACGGGCTCAACCAGTGGAACGGCGTCGCGGTCGTCTCCCGGGTCGGCCTCGAGGACGTCACGGTCGGTTTCGACGGCATGCCCGGCTGGGGCGAGCCCGTGGCGCCGGAGGCCCGCGCCATCGGGGCGACGTGCGGTGGGGTCCGCGTCTGGTCGCTGTACATCCCGAACGGGCGCTCGCTCGCCGACCCGCACCTGACGTACAAGCTCGACTGGCTCGCGGCCCTGGCGCGCGCGGGGCGAGGATGGCTGGCCGCCGACCCGGACGCGCAGATCGCCCTGCTCGGCGACTGGAACATCGCGCCGACGGACGCCGACGTGTGGAGCGTCGAGTACTACGCCCACCGGACCCACACGTCGCCGGGTGAGCGGGCGGCCTTCCAGGGTGTCGTCGACGCGGGGTTCACCGACGTCGTCCGCCCGCACACCTCCGAGCCCGGCACCTTCACGTACTGGGACTACACGCAGCTGCGGTTCCCCAAGCGGCAGGGCATGCGCATCGACTTCGCGCTGTGCTCACCCGGCCTCGCCCGCCGCGTCGTCGGTGCCGCCATCGACCGGGAGGAGCGCAAGGGCAAGGGCGCGTCCGACCACGCCCCCGTCGTCTTCGAGGTGGCCGACGACGGTGTGGCGGGTCCCGCGGCCGACGCGTCGGACGCGACGGGTACGCAGGCGTGAGGCGCCACGACCGCCGCGGCATCGTCACCCCCGACGGCGCCGTCCTGTCCGTCCACACCCATGCCGACCCGGACCTCCCCCCGGACGCACCGACGGTGGTGCTGACGCACGGCTGGGCCGTCAACCACAAGAGCTGGCTGCCGGTCGTCGAGGCGCTCGGCGACACCCCGGTGCGCATCGTGCTGTGGGACCAGCGCGGGCACGGTCGCTCGACGATCGGACTGCGACGGGCCGAGCTCGCGTCCCTGTCCGTGGAGCACACCGCACGCGACCTCGATGTCGTGCTGCGAGCGGTCGTGCCACCGCCGTCACCCGTCGTGCTCGCCGGCCACTCGATGGGCGGCATGACCGTCATGGCGCTCGCCGGGCAGCGCCCGGACCTCTTCGGCCGGCGGGTGCGTGCCGCGCTCCTCGTCGCCACGGCGTCCGCGGGCGTCGCCCTCGGCGAACGGCCCGGCGAGGCTGCCGTCATGCGGCTCGCCGCCCGCGGGGTCCCGTTGCCGCCGGGTGCCGCCGGGCGCATCCGGGCCCGGGTCGGCGGCCTCTTCGGTGAGGGTGCCGACCCGGTGGCCGTCGAGACCGCCCGGGCCCACGTCGCCGCCATGAAGCCGGCGATGTTCGCAGCCTTCTACGGTGCGCTGCTCACGGCCGACCAGCGGGGCGGCCTGCTCGGCCTCGAGCGCATCCGGGTCGGCATCGTCGCCGGTCGCCTCGACCCGCTCGTGCCGGTCGCGCGGGTCCACGCGCTGCGCGTCACCCTGCCTCACGCGACGTTCACCGAGCTGCCCGGGGCGGGCCACATGCTGCCGTGGGAGGCGAGCGACGTCCTCGCCGACGAGGTGCGCGACCTGCTGGCCGAGGTGCGCGCCCGTCCTGCCTCCGCCTGACCGCGGTACCGTCCGTACGCCCCCGGACCCCTGCGGCAGACCCGGGCCGACCTGGAGGCCCGGAGGCTCGGCGCCTCGCGCCGTCAGAGCCCGACCGGCCGCGGGTCGGCCGCCGTGGCGGACCGGGCACGCGCGCGTGGCGTGCCGAGCGTCGTCGCGACGACCGCCGCGCACCCGGCGGCCACGGCCCCGCCGAGGAATACCGTCTGTACCTGGACGACGCCGGCCGCGAGCAGGGCGTCGGTGTCGAGCGGGTCGGGCAGGTGGCGCACCGCCTCGTAGTAGCGGGCCAGCCCGATCGAGGTGAGCAGGGCAAGCCCCACGACCATGCCGACCATCCGGGCAACGACGACGAGCGAGCCGGCGACGCCGTGCGCGTCGGGTGGTGCGTCGGCGAGCGCGGCGTCGTTGACGGGCGCGAGGGCCAGGCCGACGCCGAGCCCGACGAGCACGAGCACGAGGGTCGTCGGGAGGGTCTCGACGACCGACTCCAGGGTCCAGCGGGACATGAGGACCATCCCCAGGGCCGCGAGCGCGAGGCCGGACGCCGCGACGGCGCCGTCGCCGAGGCGGCGCAGCGACCGGCCGCCGAGGAGCGCGCCGACCGGGACCGCGAGGAGGAAGCGGACGAGGACGAGTGCCGCACCCGTCTCGTCGTACTCGTCGGTGAGGCGGGCCAGCAGCGGGACGTCGACGACGACGGCGACGAGCGCGGCCCCGACGAGGAGACTGACGACGTAGGCGCGCAGGCCACGCGGGCCGAGGACGCCGCGTGGCACCAGCGGGTCGGGGGCCACGCGGTGCCACACCGCGAGGAGCACCAGGGCGAGCGCGCCGACGGGCAGGAGGCGGTAGCCGAGCGGGCCGACGACCTCCTTCTCCGGGTCGGACGATGCGAAGGTGAGCACGAGGCTGCCGAGCGCCACCGCGACGAGCCCCGCCCCGAGGAGGTCGGCCCGACGCAGCACGGGCCACCACCGCGGGGCGGTCACCAGAGCGGTGACCACGAGCAGCCCGAGCCCGGTGACGCCGACGGGCGTCAGCACCTTCGACGTGCCGGCGAACGGCACGAAGGGCAGGCCCAGCCGCACGTCCGTGACGAGTGGCTCCGGCGCCGCGAGCGCCAGCCACACCGTGGCGAGGCCGAGGACGGCGGTGACCGCCGCGACGCCGGTGGCGACGCGGCGGCCCGTTCGAGAGGGCGCCCGCACACTGCCCCGGGAGCCTCCCGCGCTCCCCGCGCTCCCCGCGCTCCCCGCGCTCCTCGCGCTCCTCGCGCTCCTCGCGCGACCGACCAGCCGGAGCACGAGGTGCAGCAGCAGCCCCGCGACGACGTTGGCCCAGAAGATCGCCCGCCAGCCCTGCCAGGTGAGGATGACGGCACCGACCACCGGCCCGAGGACCGAGCCGAGCTCCTGCACCGCCCCGACGACCCCGAGCGGGGTGCCGCGTCGGTCCGCGGGCCAGAGGTCCGCCACGAGCGCCAGCGTGGCCGGCACGAGGCCGCCGCCGCCGACCCCCTGCAGGACCCGTCCGGTCACGAGCACCGGCATCTCGGTCGCGAGCGCCGTGACGGCCGAGCCGACGACGAAGACGACGAGGCAGCCGAGCAGGATGCGGCGCCGGTCCAGCAGGTCGGACAGTCGTCCGATGAGCGGGAGCACCGCGACGTAGCCCAGGAGGAACCCGGAGATGATCGGCGTGGCCCGTTGGAGGGCGTCGATGCCGATGCCGACACCGGCCATCATGTCGGTCAGCGCGAGCACGACGACGTACGTGTCGGCCGCCGCCAGCGCCACGGCCGTCGACGCCACGGCGAGGAGCCCGAGCCGGTGGCGGGGCGGTGCGCCGACCGGGCCCCGCGCCTCACGGATCGGCTGATGCGTCACGGGCAGGTCACCGTCGACCGTCAGGGCCTGGTGATGGTGACGGGCTGGCCGTACCTGTCGAGCGCCAGCGTGTACGTCGAGCTCGTCCCGGCTCCGAAGAAGGCTCCGGTGAGGCCGACGGTCCGCAGCTGCTGTCCGTCGGTCAGGCCGTAGGACACCTCGTAGCTGCCGGAGCGGTCGCCGATGAGGAACAGGTCGACGACCGACGCGCCGGGCAGCGTGCCGGTGATCGTCGTCAGCACCTCGGCGCCCCGACGTACCTGCGTGCCGACGCGCGGCGTCTGCGTCTTCGTCAGCAGCGTCGTCAGGCCGTGGTCGGGCGAGAAGAGGGTGGCGGGGTCGGGCAGGCCGAACGCCCTGGGGTCGATCTTGTTGGTGCCGGGCACGAGCGGCAGCTTGGCGTAGACCTCGCCACCGACCGACGTGATCTCGGCGTCGGCCTGGATGCCCCTGAGCGCCACCTTGAAGGTGCCCTTGAACGCCGGTGGGTGGGTGCCCCATCCGTCGGCGGACACGATGCCGCTCGAGCCGTCGGGCAGCCCCGAGCTCGTCAGGGCCAGGTGCACCGACGTCGCGGCGTCGACCTGGCTCTTGGCGGCGGCCAGGCGCTGGGCCGGCGTCAGCGACGTCTGCGCGGGTCCGGGGCCCGGGCTCCCGCTCGAGCACGAGGCGGCCGTGACGACGCAGAGGCCGGACAGCACGGCGGCGGCGATCCTTCGGGTGGCGCGCATGCGCGTCAGGCTAACGGGTGCCGGTGGTGGGGCCCGGCGCCACGGCGCCGCGGGCGAATGCGGGTATGGCTAGGGTCGATGGACCTCGACGGCGGGACCTTCCCGACGTCCGGATGAAGGAGCACACCATGGCCCTCCTCGGAGTCGTCCTCCTCCTGCTCGGCATCGGTGCCGGCGCCACAGCGGTGGTCGCCGCCCGATCCACCGCCTCGACCCTGACCGTCACGGCCCTGGGCTTCTCCCGCAACGCCACGGCCCTCGAGCTCGTCCTCTACGGCGCGATCGCCGTCCTGCTCTTCGCGCTCGGCTGTGCGCTGCTCGCCGCGGCGGCCCGGCGCCGGACGCGGGCGCGTCGTGCGGAGCGCGACGCGTCCCGGGTCGCCGAGCTGGAGGACCGGGCGGTGGCCGACCGGCTCGAGCACGAGCGCCGCTTCGAGGAGGCCGGGCTCCGCGAGGAGGACCTGCGCCGCCGCGAGAGCGAGCTGGCCGCTCGGCACGAGGGCCTCGACACCCGTGAGGCCGAGCTCGAGAGTCGTGAGGCGGAGCTGCGTGAGAGGCAGGTGCCCTCGCGGGCCGACGTCGTCATGGGCCGAGCGGACGGGAGCGTGGCCGAGGGCACCGCACGCTGGTCCGACGAGGCCGGGACCGACACCGGGACCGACGCCGCAACCGGGACGGGAGCCGAGGTCGCGCCCGGACCGGTCGACCGGCGGGTGGACGAGCGGCCCGGCGACCGGACAGCGGAACGCACGGACGACCGCCACGACGAGTCGACGGGGACCGGCGACTCCACGGTCGAGCTGCCCGCCGACCGCGGCACCCGCGCCTGAGGGAGAACGGCCGCTCCTCAGCCTCCGGGGGTGGGGGCCGAGCCCGCCGGCAGGGTGACGACGGCGCGGACGCCCGGGCCGGCGTCCTCGAGCCGCACGTCGCCGCCCCAACGGCGCACGAGGGCCCGGGTGATGGCCAGGCCCAGCCCGGTGCCTCCGCTGTCGCGGTCGCGGGCCTCGTCGAGCCGGGTGAACCGGTCGAAGACCCGCTCGCGGTCGGCCTCGGCGATGCCGTGCCCGTCGTCGGCGACGACGACCTCGACGCGGTGGCCCACCGCGGACGCGTCGAGGACGACGGCGGTCCTGGCATGGCGGACGGCGTTGTCGAGGAGGTTGGTCAGGGCTCGGGTGAGGTCCTCGGCGGCGACCCGCGCGTCGACCCGCCGAGCCGCGAGGCCGGGCGCCGTCCGCACCGGTACCCGGGCGGACGCGTACCGCGCTGCGAGCGCGGACGCCAGCGCGGCCACGTCGACGGTCGTCGCGGTCGCCGTGGCCGAGGTCCCGGCGTCGTCCGCGCGGGCCAGCAGGAGCAGGTCGTCGACGAGGGTCCCGAGCCGCTCGACGTCGGGCAGGACCTCGGCCGGCAGCCGCCCGCCCTCCCCGAGCCGCTGGGCCACCTCGAGCTGCGTCCGCATGCTCGCGAGCGGGCTGCGCAGCTCGTGGGCGGCGTCGGCGACGAAGGCCCGCTGCTTGCGTCGGGCGGTGGCGATCCGGTCGAGCATCGCGTTGAGCGTCGTCGCGAGCGCGCTGACCTCGTCGTCGGTCGGCGGGACGGGCAGCCGTTCCCGTTCCGAGGACGCGTCGTCGACGCGTTCGGCGCCGCGCCGCAGCGCCTCGACGGGCGCGAGCGCCGCGCCGATGACGCGCCAGGCGATGGCCGCGAGCGCCGCCAGCAGGAGCGGGAAGATCGCGAGAAGCAGCCAGCGGACGGTCCGGGCACTCTGCTCGATGTCGGCCGTCGGCGCGGCCGCGACGACCGTGTAGGCGCGGCCCCGGCCGTCCTGGGGACCTGCTGCGACGGCCGCGACCTGCAGCTGCCCCGAGAGGCCGGAGCGGCTGCCCGGGACGACGACGGCCGCACCGGCGAGGGCCTCCCGTCGCTCGTCGTCGGTGACGAGCGGGGTCAGCCGGTCGGCGGTGACGGAGCCGCTGACGACGCGACCCTGGGCGTCGAGCACCTGGAGCACCTGCGCTCCCGACACCGGGACGGGGTCGGGGACGCGTCCGGCGTCGACGAGCAGCGCCACCTGTTCGGCGCTCGAGCGGGCGGCCGACTCGACCGAGCGGGACAGCGACCCGGTGAGCACGACGTAGAGCAGGACGCCGCCGATGACGAGCGCGCCGGCCACCCCGACGAGCCCGACGAGCATGAGACGTCCGCGCAGCCCCACCCGCGCGAACCGGGTCGAGGGCCCAGTCGAGGGCCCGGTCGAGGGCCCGGTCGAGAGGCGGGGGCTGCCCGTCGTGCTCACCGGGCCATCCGGTACCCGGCGCCGCGGACCGTCTCGATCCGCGACCGGCCGAGCTTGCGCCGGAGGTACCCGACGTAGACCTCGACGACGTTGGGGTCATCGAGCCCGCCCCACACGCGGTCGAGCAGCTCGTCCTTGGGCACGACGGCGCTGTCGGCCCGCATGAGGTGCTCGAGGAGGAGGAACTCGCGCGGCGCCAGGGCCACGTCGGCGCCGTCCACCTCGACGCGTCGGGTGGCCGGGTCGAGCGTCACGCCGGCGCGGCGCAGGAGGACCGGACGCGGTGCGGGGTCGCGGCGCAGCAGGGCCCGGAGCCGGGCGACGAGGACGACGAACGAGAAGGGCTTGGTCAGGTAGTCGTCGGCGCCGTAGTCGAGCCCGTCGGCCTCGTCGTACTCGCCGTCCTTGGCAGTGAGCAGCAGGACCGGGACCCAGTTCTCCTCCTCGCGCAGGGTCCGCACGACGGTGTAGCCGGACATCCCGGGCAGCATGATGTCGAGGACGACGACGTCGTAGCCGCCGAACCGGGCCGCCTCCAGGCCGGCGAGGCCGTCGGCGACGTGGTCGACGACGAAGCCCTCGGCACCGAGCCCGCGCACCAGCGCGGCGGCCATCCGCGCCTCGTCCTCCACCAGCAGCACCCGCACACCGTCACCATGTCACGCCCCACCTGCCGTGCGCCGTCGAGCGGGCCGATGCCGCACCACCGCGCTCTCAGTCGGCTCTCAGTCCGGGCGGCGCACGATGGGTCCATGAGCATCTTCACCGACCACCCGGCCGCGCGCTGGGGCCTGCCCGCCGCCGCCGTCGGCGTCATCGGCGTCGCGGCGCTGACGATCAACCAGACGGCCTCCGCCGACGCGGGCCTGCCGCCGCGCACGCCGCAGCAGCTGCTCGCCGACGTGCGGTCCGCCGACGTCTCGAGCCTGTCGGGAACCGTCGTGCAGACGTCCGACTTCGGTCTGCCCCAGCTGCCGGGCCTCACAGGAGGCGGTCCGGTGGGTGGCGGAGCCGGCGGGGCGGCCGGCAGCTCGCTCGCCTCGGTCCTGTCGGGCACGCACACGTGGCGCATCTGGGTCGACGGCCCGACGCGTCAGCGCCTCGCCCTCGTCGGTACGAGCGGCGAGTCGGACGTCATCCGCAACGGGCGCGACCTCTGGCTGTGGTCGACCACCGACAAGACGGCTGTCCACCACACCCTCGGCGCCGGTGACCAGCGCCCGGCCCTGCCGCACCCGACGGCGAGCCTGCCGGCCGGCGTCCCGAGAACCCCGGACGAGGCCGCGTCGACGGCGCTCGCGGTCATGGGCAGGGACACGACGGTGACGACGTCCGGCACCGCGTCGGTCGCCGGTCGCTCCGCCTACGAGCTCGTCCTCACCCCGAAGGACCGGGCGACCCGCATCGCGTCGGTGCGCATCGCCATCGACGCGGAGAAGCACGTGCCGCTCCGGGTGCAGGTGTACTCGACGAAGCTGTCCAACCCCGCCTTCGAGGTCGGCTTCACCGCCGTCGACTTCTCGAGACCGGAGGCCCGGCAGTTTTCGTTCACCCCGCCCGCCGGCACGACCGTCACGCAGTCCGACGCGGTCGCCCCGAAGGGCATCGCGGGGACGAACCCGGCGCTGTCGAAGGAGCGAGCCGCCGCTGCTGCCAAGGCAGCCGGCGCCATGCGCGTCGTCGGCTCGGGGTGGAGCACCGTCGTCGTCACGAGGATGCCCGCCGAGCCGGGCACCGGCTCAGGGACCGGCTCGGGCACCGGCTCGGGCACCGGCTCGGGGACCGGCTCAGGGGCCGGCACCGCGGCGCAGCTGCAGACCCTCCTCAAGGCGCTGCCGGCCGTCTCGGGCACCTGGGGCTCGGGTCACGTCCTCGAGGGCACCCTCTTCTCGGCCGTCGTGACCGACGACGGCCGGGTGGCCCTCGGGGCGGTGGCGCCGGACACCCTCTATGCCGCCCTGGCCTCGAAGTGACCGACGCCCGGGACGGCTCGCTCGTGGCCGGTGACCTCGCGATCGCCAGCCGCGGCCTGACCAAACGGTTCCGGGGCGCGGCGGCGGTCGACGGCATCGACCTCGCCGTGCCCCGCGCCTCCGTCTACGGGTTCCTCGGGCCCAACGGGTCGGGCAAGACGACGACCATCCGGATGCTGCTCGGACTCGTCCGCCCGACGTCGGGGACGAGCACCCTTCTGGGACAGCCGATTCCGCGGGCGGCTCAGGAGGTCCTCCCCCGGGTCGGCGCCCTCGTCGAGGGTCCGGCCTTCCACCCCTACCTGTCGGGCCGGGCCAACCTGCGCCGCCTCGACGCCGCCGACCTCACGGCCGACCCCCGCAGTGCCGGCTCCCGCGTCGATGCCGCCCTCGACCGGGTCGGCCTGCTCGCCGCGGCCGGCAAGCGGTACCGCGCGTACTCGCTCGGGATGCGCCAGCGCCTCGCCATCGCCGCGGCCCTCCTCGTCCCGCGCGAGCTGCTCGTCCTCGACGAGCCGACCAACGGCCTCGACCCGCAGGGCACCCGGGAGGTGCGCCACCTCGTCGCGTCGCTCGCCTCGGACGGCACGACGGTGTTCGTGTCGAGCCACCTGCTCTCCGAGGTCGAGCAGATGTGCACGCACCTCGGGGTCATGAGCGAGGGCCGGCTCGTCGCCCAGGGCTCGACGTCGCAGGTCCGGGGTGGCGCGGCCCCGGTCGCCCGCGTCCTGACCGACCAGGCGGACGAGGCCGCGCGGATCCTGGCCGAGCTGGGCGTCCGCTCCGTCGAGCCGGTCGCCGGCGGGGTGCGCGGCGTCCCCGACGGCGTGGCGCCGGAGAAGATCGTCGCCGCCCTCGTGCAGGGTGGCGTCGGGGTCCGCGAGTTCACCGTCACGAGCCCCAGTCTCGAGGATTTGTTCGTCGCGCTGACCGGGGAGGGTTTCGATGTCAGTGGCTGAGTCCGCCCCGTCGCCGGGGCCTGCCGCCCCGAGCCCGGCACCGGCCGCGCCGGCCGCCTCGCGGCGACCCCGCCCGGCGACGCGGTTGTCCCCGCGGCTGCTGTGGTCCGAGCTCGGGCTCATCGGCGGCCGCCGTCGCAACCAGATGGGCCTGCTCGTCCTCGCGGCCGTGCCGGTCCTCATGGCCGTCGCGGTGCGGATCTCCACACCGCGTGCCGGTCGCGGGCCGGACTTCCTGTCCTCGATCACCTCGAACGGGCTCTTCGTCCCGCTCGCCGCACTCGGCGTCGAGATGGGGCTGTTCCTGCCGCTCGCCATCGCCATGCTCTCGGGCGACTCCGTGGCCGGCGAGGCGAACCTCGGCACGCTGCGCTACCTGCTCACCGTCCCGGTGGGCCGCACCCGCCTGCTGGCCGTCAAGTACGCCTCGCTCGTCATCGGCGCCCTGTGGGGCGTGGCCGTCGTCACGGTCGCGGGCGCGCTCGTCGGGATCGCCCTGTTCGGCACCGGGCCGATGACGACCCTGTCGGGCACGCAGCTGCCGTTCTGGGCCGCGGTGTGGCGCGTCGTCCTCGTCGGGCTCTACGTCGCGGCAGGGCTGGCCGCCCTCGGCGCCGTCGGGCTCTTCATCTCGACCCTGACCGAGCAGCCGCTGGCCGCCACCGTCGCGCTCATGATCTTCACGATCCTGTCCTGGATCGCCGACTCGGTGCCGCAGATCTCGTGGCTGCACCCGTGGCTGCTCGTCGACCAGTGGGGCGCCTTCGGTGACCTGCTGCGCGACCCGCCGTTCTGGGACAACATCGCCCGTGGCCTCTGGGTCGA
Organism: Monashia sp. HAY1-2A; assembly: GCF_056755315.1. NCBI lineage: Bacteria > Bacillati > Actinomycetota > Actinomycetes > Micrococcales > Intrasporangiaceae > Intrasporangium > Monashia sp. HAY1-2A. The sequence goes on along the minus strand of NZ_JBNDHY010000064.1, from coordinate 8,101 downwards.
CCTCGGCTACGCCGTCGTTTTCTGGCTCCTGGCGTGGGCCCGGTTCTCCGGCAAGGACATCACGAGCTGACGTGGGCCGTGAGCTCGCCGAGGACGAGCTCGTTCCCGGCCGGGTCCACGTCGACGGTGACCGTCTGGCCGTCGCGGACGTCGCCGGCCAGCAGGCTCCGGGCGAGCCGGTCGCCGATCTCGCGCTGGACGAGCCGACGCAGCGGACGCGCACCGTAGGCGGGGTCGTACCCGCGCTCGGCCAGCCAGCGCCGGGCGGCCTCGGTGACCTCGAGCGAGATCCGGCGGTCCGAGAGCCGCGCCGCGAAGGCACGCACCTGCAGGTCGACGATGTGGGCCAGGTCGTCCTGCGAGAGCGCGTCGAAGACGACGACCTCGTCGAGCCGGTTGAGGAACTCGGGCTTGAACGCCGTGCGCACGACCGCCATGACCTCGTTGCGCTTCTCCTCGGGCGACAGGATCGGGTCGACGAGGTACTGCGAGCCGAGGTTGCTCGTCAGGACGAGGATGACGTTGCGGAAGTCGACCGTGCGGCCCTGGCCGTCGGTGAGGCGGCCGTCGTCGAGCACCTGCAGCAGGATGTCGAACGTCTCCGGGTGGGCCTTCTCGACCTCGTCGAGGAGCACGACCGAGTACGGACGCCGCCGCACGGCCTCGGTGAGCTGACCGCCCTCCTCGTAGCCGACGTAGCCGGGGGGCGCGCCGATGAGCCGGGCCACCGCGTGCCGCTCGGAGTACTCCGACATGTCGATGCGCACCATGGCGCGCTCGTCGTCGAAGAGGAAGTCGGCCAGGCTCTTGGCCAGCTCGGTCTTGCCGACGCCGGTGGGGCCGAGGAAGAGGAAGGAGCCGGTCGGGCGGTCGGGGTCCGAGACGCCCGCGCGCGTGCGGCGGACCGCGTCGGACACCGCACGCACGGCTTCGGCCTGCCCGATGAGGCGGGCACCGATGTGCTGCTCCATGTGCAGCAGCTTCTCCGACTCGCCCTCGAGCAGGCGCCCGGCGGGGATGCCGGTCCAGGCCGAGATGACGTCGGCGATGTCGTCGGCGCCGACCTCCTCCTTGACCATCGGGGCCTCGTCGGACGTCGTCGCCGTGGCCTCGCGCTCCTGGGCTGCGGCGAGCTCCTTCTCCAGCGTCGGGATGTCGCCGTAGAGGATCTTCGAGGCGCCGCCGAGGTCACCCTCGCGCTGGAGCCGGTCGGCCTGGGTGCGCAGGTCGTCGATGCGGGCCTTGAGGTCGCCCACCGCGTTGAGCCCGGACTTCTCGGCCTCCCACCTCGCGTTGAGGGCGGCCAGCTCCTCGGTGCGGTCGGCGAGGTCCTGGCGCAGCCGCTCGAGGCGGTCGCGCGAGGCCGGGTCGGTCTCCTGCTCGAGGGCGAACTCCTCCATCTTGAGCCGGTCGACGGCGCGCCGCAGCTCGTCGATCTCGACGGGGCTGCTGTCGATCTCCATGCGCAGCCGCGAGGCGGCCTCGTCGATGAGGTCGATGGCCTTGTCGGGCAGCTGCCGGCCGCTGATGTAGCGGTCGGACAGCGACGCCGCGGCGACGAGCGCGGAGTCGGCGATGGTCACCTTGTGGTGCGCCTCGTAGCGCTCCTTGAGGCCGCGGAGGATCGCGATGGTGTCCTCGACCGAGGGCTCGCCGACGAAGACCTGCTGGAAGCGCCGCTCGAGCGCGGCGTCCTTCTCGATGTGCTGGCGGTACTCGTCGAGGGTCGTCGCGCCGACGAGACGCAGCTCGCCGCGGGCGAGCATCGGCTTGAGCATGTTGCCGGCGTCCATGGCGCCCTCGCCGCCGGCACCCGCGCCGACGACGGTGTGGATCTCGTCGATGAAGGTGACGATCTGCCCGTCGCTGCCCTTGATCTCCTCGAGGACGGCCTTGAGGCGCTCCTCGAACTCGCCGCGGTACTTCGCGCCGGCCAGCATCGCGCCGAGGTCGAGGCTGTAGAGGGTCTTGTCGCGCAGGCTCTCGGGCACGTCCCCCTCGACGATGCGCTGGGCCAGGCCCTCGACGACGGCGGTCTTGCCGACGCCCGGCTCGCCGATGAGGACGGGGTTGTTCTTCGTGCGGCGCGAGAGCACCTGCACGACGCGGCGGATCTCGGCGTCGCGGCCGATGACGGGGTCGAGCCTGCCGTCGCGGGCCAGGGCCGTCAGGTCGGTGCCGTACCTCGCCAGGGCCTCGAAGGTGCCCTCGGGGTTCTCGGTGGTGACCGCTCGGCCGCCGCGCAGCTCGGGGATGGCCTTCTCGATGGCGTCGGCGTCGAGGCCGAACTGGCCGGTGCGCGCGACGGCGAGCAGGAGGTGGTCGGTGGAGACGTAGGTGTCGCCCATCGCCGTCATGTACTGCTGCGCCTGCTTGACGACGCGGCCCGCGGTGGGCGACAGCTGCGGCTGCTGGGTACCTCCGCTCACCTGCGGCATCGCGGCCATGGCCTTCTCGGCGGCCGTGGTGGCCGCGGCGACGGACGAGCCCCCGGCCGTGAGCAGCGCGGGGGTCGTGGTGCCGGACTGTGCTGCCAACGCGAGCAGCAGGTGCGCCGGCTCGATGTTCGGGTGGTGCTTGCCGGTCGCGGTGGTCGCGGCCTGGGCGAAGGCCTCCTGAGCCTTGTTGGTCAGCTGAAGGTCCATGCGTTCTCCTGTGACGAAGCGGGACGAGCGGGACGAGCGGGGGGTGAGGATGGACGACCGGGATACGACTGGTAGCCGTCCACCCGGGACAACGGTCCCGCAGTTGAGTGTATTCCGCTCAACTTCGTGCGTGTGTGACAGACCGAGAGGATGCCCCTGTCGGGTCGGGGCGGCCGTGCGGGCCGGCGCCGGACCAGCAGCCGTCGTCGGCGGGGAGCGCGGTCGGGCTCCACGGGCCGAGTCTACGGTCGGTGGTCAGGCCTCGCCGGGGTCCAGCCCCGTCTCGACGACGCGCTGGGCCAGCTCGCGCAGCTTGATGTTGCGGTTGAGCGAGTGCTGCCGCAGCGTCTCGAACCCCTGCACCGCCGTGATCCGGTGGCGCTCGATGAGGACGCCGACGGCGTGGCCGATGACGCGATGGCTCTCGATGGCCTGGCGCAGCTGCGCCTCCTTGGTCTCGCGGTCCTGCCGGGCCGCGACCCGGTCGACGGCGTGGGCGAAGAGCTGGGCGACGAGGTCGCCGGCGATCTCCTCGTCGGCCGAGACGATGCGGGGTGCGCGCAGCCGGACCCACACGCGGACCGGCGACTCCGGGCCGTCGGGCTCGAAGAGGATGCCCGGGGCGACGCCGGCCCGGGCGTCGTACCCACCGGGCAGCCGGCCGGTGGTGAGGACCGAGCGGGTCAACGGGTGCAGGTCGGCGACCGGCGTCGGGCCCTGCGGCTTGAAGTACAGCCGCTCCGCCTCCGAACCGCCTGCCACCTGGACGGTCGCGATGCCGTCGAACAGGACGCTGAAGCCGGCGATCGCGGCCGAGACCACCTGCTCGAGCTCCTGGGCCGAGCGCAGCTCGGCGGCCAGCGCGGCCGCACGCGCGCGGCGCTGCTCGCCCTCGTGCTGCAGCGTCGTGTCGCGCACGACGTTGACGACGAGCGTCGGGTGCATCCCGCTGGCGGGGATGACCGAGGACGTGGTCGAGACCCAGGCCCGGCTGCCGTCGCGGCGGGCGAGGGGGAAGGTCTCCTCGACCGGCTCGCTGGAGGCCAGGATGCGCGCGATGCGCTCGGTCGTGGTGCCCGGCCCCTCGATGCTCCACGGGTAGGGCGGCGCGATCGGGCCGTCCTCGAGGCTCCAGCCGTAGGAGCGGGTGAACGCCTCGTTGAGCGACACGACCCGACCGTCGGGCTCGAACACCGACAGCGGCTCGTGCAGCGAGGCGACGACGGCGCGCCGCCAGGCGGCGTCACGTGCGCGTTCGTGGGCCCGGGCGAGGTTGGCCGACAGGCGCGCCCGCAGGTGCCGCATCTCGAACGGCTTGGCGACGTAGTCGTCGGCGCCGCGACCGAGGCCGGTGACGCTGGCCTCGTCACCGGCCCGAGCGGTGAGCATGACGACGGGAACGTCGGCCAGGGTGTCGTCCTCGCGCACCGCCCGGAGCAGCTCGAGGCCGTCGAGGCGCGGCATCATGACGTCGGCGAGGACGAGGTCCGGCCGGCGGGACCTGGCCGTCGCCAGCGCCTCGACGCCGTCCCTGGCCGCCACGACCTCGTAGTCGTCCGCGAGTGCCTCGCTCAGGTAGGCGCGCATGTCGGCGTTGTCCTCGGCGAGCAGCAGGAGCGGGCGCCCACCCGGCTGCCGGGCGGGTCCCGACCCGGACGCGGTTCCGGCGTCGGGGCGCGCCGGCCGGCGGGCGCCGGGGCCGGGGCCGGGGTCGGCGTCGTCCGCGGTGTCGACGCCGTCCGGGGCCGACGCCACGGCGTCGGCGCCGGCGTCCCAGCCGTGCGCCTCGGCCAGGAAGGACTCGACGGTGCGCGGCGTGATCGAGGGGCTCGCCGGCGGGGAGCCCGCGGGCGGCCGACCCCAGGGGAGGTAGACGCCGAAGGTGCTGCCCATGCCCTCGACCGAGTCGACCCAGGCGTCGCCGCCGTGCAGCTCAGCGAGCTGGCGCACGAGGAACAGGCCGATGCCGGCGCCCTCGCGCGACCGGATGCCGTCGGTGCGGGGCAGCTGCCGGAACCGCTCGAAGACGGTGGCGAGGTCGTCGGTCGGGATGCCGATGCCGGAGTCGGTGACCAGCACCTCGAAGCCCTCGGGAAGCTCGTGCAGGGTGACCTGCACGCCGCCGGCGGGCGTGTACTTCAACGCGTTGGACAGCAGGTTGAGCACGATGCGCTCGACCATGTCCCGGTCGACCCACGCAGACCGGCCGAGGTCGGGGATGTCGGTCGTGAAGGTCAGGCCCACGCGGTGCACGGCCGGACGGAAGCTCGCGGCCAGCCCCCGGACGAGCTCGGCGACGTCGGTCTCGACGCGGTGCGGCTCGACCCGCCCGGCGTCCATGCGGGTCAGGTCGAGCAGCTGGTCGACGAGGACCTTCAGCCGGTCGGTGTTGCGCTCGACGAGCTCGAGGTGGGAGCGCACCGCCGCCGGCAGACCGGGCTCGCCGAGCGCGTCCTCGACCGGCCCGGCGATGAGCGTCAGCGGCGTGCGCAGCTCGTGGCTGATGTTGGCGAAGAAGGCGGTCTTGGCGGTGTCGAGCTCGGCGAGCGCCTCGACGCGGTGCCGCCCGGCGTCGAGACGGCGCATGCCCGCGAGCGCGGCGGCGACGTGCGACGCGCACAGCTCGACGTAGGCCTGCAGCTGCTCGTCCCACGGCCGCCGGAGGTTGGCGGTGACGACGAGCGAGGCGCTGGCCCGCCTCCGGCCGGGCTCGACGACCGGCACGACGTGGACGCCCGGGTCCGGCGCGCTCGTGCCGTCTACCGGGCCCTCGATGAGCCCGACCGACGCGTGGTCCTCGACGTTCCCACGCATGATCTCGAGCGCGAGACGCTCGACGTCCTCGGCGGTGGCCGCACCGGCGAGGGCCGCCCCCAGCCGTGACACGACCGAGGCGCGGCGCTCGGCCAGCACCTTGCCGGTGGTCTCGGTGGCGATGTCGAGGACGCCGGCCACCTCGCCGTCCGGTCCGGTGACGACGCTGTAGGACCACGTGAAGTAGGCCTCCTCGAGGAAGCCGTTCCGGTCGACGACGAGCAGCTGGTCCTCGTCCCAGGAGGGGACGCGGGTGCGCGCCACCTCGGCCAGCCGCGGCGCGATCTGGTCCCACACCTCCGGCCACACGTCCCGCACCGGCAGGCCGAGCGCGGCGGGGTGCTTCGCCTCACCGAGCAGCACCCGGTAGGCGTCGTTGTAGACCATGAGCAGCTCGGGACCCCAGCACACGAGCATGGGGAAGCGCTGTGCGAGCGCGGTGTCCACGACCGCGACGAGCTCGGCCGGCCAGTCGTCCACGGGACCGAGGCCGGTGGCCGCCCAGTCGGTGGTGGCCATGAGGCGGCCGATCTCGGTGTCCGGCAGGGCGAGCCGGTGGCTGCGCCCGGGTGCCGCGAGGGTGGCGGACCGGTCGAGCCCGCCGTCCGGCGTCATCGGGGCGTGCGGCTGGGACAACAGGAAGACCTCCACGTGGGCAGGGTGCAGTGCGCGCCCACATGGCTGGAGGCCCGGTCATCCTCGCACCTGCGCGGTGCGTTGCCAAACGACGTGCGCGAGGCGGCTGGTCAGCGCTCCGGGCGCCAGACGACCAGGGCCTGCGACGCGGGGGTGCGCGGCGGGCGCTGGCCCGGCCGCAGCGGGACGGCGTCCCCGCGCGGCCCGACGGCGAAGAAGCGCGCGCTCGCATGGAGCGCGGCCTGGGTCTGCTCGAGCTCGGCGGCGAGCTCCTCGACCCGCGACCGCAGCGCCGTGACGTGGTTCTCGAGGTCGAGGATGCGCTGGATGCCCGCGAGCGACACGCCCTCCTGCGACAGCCGCTGCACCTCACGGAGCAGCTCGACGTCGCGGGTGCTGTAGCGCCGCCCGCCCCCGCGGGTGCGCGACGGCGTGACGAGGCCGAGGCGGTCGTACTGGCGCAGCGTCTGCGCGTGCATGCCGGCCAGCTCGGCGGCGACGGAGATGACGAAGACGGGCGCGTCGTCGTCGTGCCCGGCGGGGCGCGCGCTCCTGCGTGACATCGTCGGCACTCCCTTCCTCGTTCTCGTCGCCGGCCGGCCTCAGGCCCGCGCTCGGCGGAACAGGTCGGCCCTCGGGTCGTGGCCGTCCTCGGCCGCGGCCATGGTCTCGATCGCCGCGCGAGCCTCGTCGGTCAGGCGCTGCGGCACGACGACCTGGACCTTCGCGAGCAGGTCGCCGGTGTGCTCGCCGCGGCGGACGCCACGGCCCTTGACGCGCAGGACCCGGCCGCTCGGCGTGCCGGGCGCGATGCGCACCTTGACCTGCCCACCGTCGAGGGTCGGCACGGGGACCGTGGCCCCGAGCGCCGCCTCGGCGAAGGTGACGGGCAGGTCGACGGTGAGGTCGTCGCCGTCGCGGCCGAAGACCGGGTGCTTGTCGACGGAGACGGCGAGGATGAGGTCGCCCGCAGGCCCGCCGGCCTCGCCCTGGCGCCCCTTGCCCCGGAGGCGGATCTTCTGGCCGTCCTTGACGCCCGGAGGGATCCGCGCCGTGATGCGGCCGAGGTCGGGCGAGGAGAGCGTCACCGTGGAGCCCTCCACCGCGTCGCGGAAGCCGATCGTCGTCGAGGCCTGGACGTCGGCGCCCGGCCGCGGACCGGCCGTCGCACCGTACCCGCCGTACTGCTGGCCGAAGCCGCCGGCACCACCCGGACCCGCGCCACCGAACATCTGGCCGAGGATGTCCTCGAGGTTCGGCTGGCCGGCGCCCGCACCCCCGCCGCCGAAGCGGACACGGGTGCCGCCGGGGCCGGCCGCACCGCCGAACGCCGAGAAGATGTCCTCGAAGCCGGCGCCCCCGCCGCCGGGACCGCCCGCGGTGAAGCGAGCACCCCCGTGCGACATGGCGCGGATGGCGTCGTACTCGCGGCGCTGCTCGGGGTCGGACAGGACGGCGTACGCCTCCCCGATCTCCTTGAAGCGCTCCTCGGCGCGGGTGTCGCCGACGTTGTGGTCCGGGTGCAGGTCGCGGGCCAGCTTGCGGTAGGCCTTCTTGACCGCGGCCGCGTCGGCGTCCTGGGGCACGCCGAGGATCGCGTAGAAGTCCTTCTCGAACCAGTCCTGGCTAGCCATGGCGCACCTGCCTCTCCTCCTGCGGCTGCTCGGTGGGACCTGCGGTCCTCACATCATCACGGATGCCGGCCGACGCGTGGGGCCTCGGCGCGGTGTGGCGCTCACGCGGGGTCGGCAACCGACACCCGCGCCGCGCGGACGACCCGGTCCCCGATGCGGTAGCCGGGCTGGAGCACCTGCACGACGGTCGTGCCCGACGCGCCGTCGGGCAGCTCGGCCTCGACGTGCATGAGCGCCTCGTGCACCGTCGGGTCGAACTCCTGGCCGGCCTCGCCGAGGCGCTCGACGCCGTACCGACCGAGGACCGCCTCGAGCTTGTCGGCGATGGCCGCGAACGGGCCGCTGGCGAGGTCGCCGGCCTGCCGCGCCATG
>NZ_JBNDHY010000063.1:0-25445 GCF_056755315.1 Monashia sp. HAY1-2A | reverse complement strand
TGCTCCGTGGTCCCGGCCGCCGGTCCGTCCTCGCCCCTGGAGCGACGCAGCAGCATCCGGATGCCGCGCTCGCGCCCCGGGCGTCGCTCTCGGACGCCGACGAGGAGGCGATCCTGCGTCGTGCGCTCGACGTCGAGAGCGCGGCCGAGCGAGGCATCGAGCGGGAGGAGATCCAGCGTCGGCGCGAGGTCGCGAGCGAGCGCGCGGCGGAGGTCGTGCGGGCCACCCGGATCGCGAGGTGGGTGCTCTCCGACCGCCGGCGGGTCATCGCCGACGGCGCCTGGCGTCTCCTTCGCGAGCACGACCCGGCCACCGTCGTGGCCGTCGTCGACGAGGCGATGCGCCTGTCGGGCAGCGAGGTCACGTGCATCGACGCGGGCCACGACCCCGCGACCGGCCGGCCGTACGTGTCCGTCCTCGTGCGGTTCCCGCCCCCGGTCGTCGTCCCCGACGAGGTCCTCGAGCGGACGGCGACGGGCCGGCACGTCTGGCGACCGCGCACCGCACGAGAGCGCAACGTCGCGTACGCGTCGGGCCTCGCGTCGGCGACGCTCGCGGCCGCCAAGCACGTCGACAGCATCGCCATCGCGAGCGATGCCGTGCGCGTCGTCGTCGTGCGGCCGACGCCCAACGGCCGTTCGGTCGAGCCCATCTACGTCGGCACGCTGGACCGGGAGGACGTGTCGCTGCGCCACCCCGACGCCGACCCGATGCCGCTCGTCGTCTCCTCGGCGGTGCCGGGCGGCCTGCGGGTCGTGGGGCACCAGCGCGAGGTCATGGCGCTGGAACGGTCGGTCGACAGCGACGGGTCGATCGCCGACATCGTCGAGGCGTGCCGGCGCGCCCTCCACTCGGCCGGCGCCGAGCGGATGCCCGGCGCGGGAGCCCAGCAGGCGTGACGAGCGTGAGAGGCTGCGGCGTCAGCGCTCCGGTGCCGGACCGTCGACGTTGACCGTCGGAGTTCCGGAGCCGCAGCGGACGATGACGGCCCGCGACGACGCGTCGCCCGGGTTGGACTCGCGGTGCACGGCGCCGGCGGGGACGCGCAGGAAGTCGCCGGGACCCGCCTCGACGACGTCGCGACCGCCCGGCCCCGACTCGAGGCGCATCCGCCCGGACACGATGTAGAGCGTCGTGTCGTGCTCGCCGTGGTGGTGCCAGCCCGAGGTCGCCCCGGCCTCGGTGTCGACGGTGCCGGACCACATGGTCTCGGTGTGCAGCGCCACCTTCCGCGCCATGCCGGGCGTCGGGTCGGCCGGCGTGAGCTCGTCGCCGCCGACGTGGGTGCAGGGCGTGGCCGGGTCGTGCGGGTCGCTCATGGGCCCATCAAACCCCGGAACGGCCGCGTCCGGCAGTTCGGCGGCCCTAGCCTCGGGGGAGGCTCGACGTCGGGAGGTGCGGTGGCAGCGCGGCAGAGGGATGAGGCACGGGGGCAGCGGGTCGGACGCGTCGTCGTCGTCGGTGCGGGCACGGCCGGGCTCTTCACCGCCCGGGTGCTCGCGGACCACGTCGCGGAGGTCGTCGTCCTCGAGCGCGAGCGCCTTCCCGAGGACGTGCGCCCGCGTGGACGCGTGCCGCAGGGTCGGCACCTGCACCTGCTGCTGTCCGCGGGTCTGGACCGGCTCCGGGTGTGGTTCCCGGGGATCGAGGACGAGCTGGTCGGGCGTGGGGCCGTGGCCACGGACGGTCGGAGCGCCTACGTGCACCAGGGCGGGGCCTACCGCGCCCGCGGCGACTGGGGTCGCCCGGTGCTCAGCCTGTCCCGTCCGCTGCTCGAGGACGTCGTGCGGTCGAGGGTCGCCGCCCTGCCGAACGTCACCGTCGAGTCGGGGGTCCGGGTCGAGCGGGTCACCCTGTCCGAGACCGCCCCGGTGCGGGTCACGGGGGTCGTCGCCGGGGGCGTCGAGCGGCCGGCCGACCTCGTCGTCGACTGCTCGGGACGCAGCTCGGCCATCGCGCACGACCTCGTCGAGGCCGGGGTGGTCGTGCCGCCCGTCACCCGCGTCGGCATCGACATCGCCTACGCGTCCTGCCTGCTGCACCGCGGACCGGACGACTTCGAGGGCACGTTCGTCGTCTGCCAGGACAACCCGGGCTCCTTCCGCGCCGGTGCGGCGCTGCCGGTCGAGGGCGACCGGTGGCAGGTCACGCTCGCGGGCGTGCACGGCGACTCGCCGGGGTCCACGGACGCGTCGATGCGGGCCTTCGCGGCGGGGCTGCCCTCGCCCGTGGTGCGCCAGCTGCTCGACCGCTGCGAACGGGTCGGCGACGTCGAGACGTACCGGTTCCCGTCGAGCCAGCGGCGCCACCACGAGAAGGTGCGCGACCCCGTGCCCGGCATCGTCAGCCTCGGCGACGCGGCGTGCAGCTTCGACCCGATCTACGGGCAGGGGATGACGTCGTCGGCGTTGCAGGCGGAGGCCCTCGGCCGGGTCCTGACGGAGCTGGTCGCGCGCTCCGATGCCGCCGGCCTTCGCTCGCCTGACCTGCCGAAACGCTTCTACCGCAAGGCAGCCCGCGTCATCGACGCACCGTGGCGGATCGCCGTCGGCGGTGACTTCGGGCACCCCGCGACGACCGGACCGCGGCCGCCCGGGTCGTCGGCGCTCAACGCGTACGTGCGCCGCGTCGTCCGCGCGAGCCACTCCTCGGTCGAGGTGGCGCGCGCCTTCAACCGCGTCGTCCAGCTGGCCGACCCGCCGACCGCCCTCGCCCGGCCGGTGCTCGTCGCGCGCGTCGTGCGCCACGCCGGGCGCTCGCCCGTGGCGACCGGGGCGCCGGTCGTGCACCCGCGCGTCGGCCCGCCGTCTCCCTGAACGACCTCTCGGCGCGCTCAGCATTGCGTCGCCTGGTGGGGCACCGCATACGGTGGTCTCGGCCCGTCCCCTGCCAGCGAGGACCAGCACCATGAGGACCGACCACTTCATCCGCTTCGAGCGCGTCGACTCGGTCGAGCAGGTTGAGCACGGCCTGCGCGCCCGCCTCCACGGCGAGACCTTCCTCGTCGAGGCGGTGCGCGACGACGTCGTGCGGCTGCGGATGAGCCGCGGCGGCGCCTTCGACGAGAAGCCGACCTACGCCGTGTGCGTCGACGCGCTGTCCCGGCCCCTCGGCGGTGGTGTCCAGTGGTCGGTCGAGGAGGGGCCGGATGCCTGGCGCCTGCGCACGGCCGGCCTCGTCGTCGCGCTGTGGCTCGACCCGTTCCGCGTCGACGTGCACCGCACCGACGGCTCGCCGGTCGTCGAGTCGGCGCCGGACGCCGAGGGCCGGTACTGGACGTACGCGACGCTCAACGACGCGTGGACGACGCGGCGCCGCATCGGCCGCGACGACGCGATCTACGGCCTGGGGGAGAAGGGCGGCCGGCTCAACCGCCGCGGCCGCGACTTCACGCTGTGGAACACCGACGTCCTCAACGAGCACGCGACCGCCGAGTTCCGCGCCGGGCTCGCCGCCGACGACCCGCGGGCCGACATGACGAGCACCGAGTTCGACCCGTACTACGTGTCGATCCCGTTCTTCCACCACCGCTCCGCCCAGTCCGGTGCGGTGGCCGGCTCGTTCGTCGACAACGGCTACCGCGGCCACTACGCGTTCAGCGACGACGACGAGTACCGCATCTCCTTCCAAGGCGGGCAGTGGGCCGAGTACGTGTTCGCCGGGCCGTCGATGGCCTCGGTCATCGAGCGGTACACGTGGCTCACCGGGCGCGCGTCGCTGCCCCCCGTCTGGGCGCTCGGCTACCACCACTGCCGCTGGCACGCCTACAAGCAGCAGGACGTCGAGGTGATCGCCAAGCGCTACCGGGACGACGAGTTCCCCTGCGACGCCATCTGGCTCGACATCGACTACATGGACGGTTACCGCGTCTTCACCTGGGACTCCGACCGCTACCCCGACCCCGCGGGCATGCTCAAGGGCCTGGCCGACCAAGGCTTTCGGACGGTGACCATCGTCGATCCGGGCGTCAAGCACGACCCGGGCTACGAGGTCTACGACGACGGGCTGGAGGAGGACGTCTTCTGCCGCACGGAGGGCGGTGACACGTACATCGGCCAGGTGTGGCCGGGCAACACGGTCTTCCCGGACTTCGCGACACCCGAGGCCCGTGCCTGGTGGGGCGAGCTCAACGCCCGCCACGTGGAGTCGGGACTGGCCGGCATCTGGAACGACATGAACGAGCCTGCGACCGGCGAGATCCCGCCGGGAGCGATGCTCTTCGACAAGGGCCGCGCCACGCACGAGCGCTTCCACAACCAGTACGCGATGCTCATGGCGATGGGCACGCTCGAGGGACTGCGCAAGGTGCGGCCCGAGGCGCGCACCTTCATCCTGTCGAGGTCCGGGTTCGCCGGCATCCAGCGGTACGCCGCCAACTGGATGGGTGACAACCAGGCCCGCTGGGACCACCTCTGGGTCAGCATGCCGATGGCCTGCGGTTTCGGCCTGTCCGGCCAGCCCTTCGTCGGTGCCGACATCGGTGGCTTCCAGGGAGACACCAACGCCGAGCTCTTCCTGCGGTGGATGCAGATGGGCACGCTGACTCCCTTCTGCCGCAACCACTCCGAGACCGACAACATCGACCAGTACCCGTGGTCGTTCGGGCCGGAGATCCACGAGCTGGCCCGCGAGGCGGTCCGGCTGCGCTACCGCCTGATGCCGAACATCTACTCGGCCTTCGTCCGGGCCTCACAGACCGGAGAGCCGGTACAGCGTCCGCTCGTCCTCGACCACCAGGACGACCCGGCCGTCATCGACCTCGACGACCAGTACCTCTTCGGCCGCGACCTGCTCGTCGCACCGGTGTACGAGGCGGGCGTGACGTCGCGGACCGTGTACCTCCCCGACGGCCACTGGTACGACTGGCACACCGGCGAGCTGCACGAGGGACGGCAGACGATCACCGTCGAGACGCAGCTCGAGCGGATCCCGCTCTTCGCCCGAGCGGGCGCCGTCGTGCCGATGTGGGAGGAGGCCCCGGCGTCGACCGACGGCTACGCGCCCGAGACGATCGAGCTGCACGTCTTCGAGCCGGTCGTGGACGGACGCTGGACCTCGACGCTGGTCGAGGACGACGGCCTCACCGCGGGCGAGGGCGTGCCGCAGCTCGTCACGACGGTCACCGTGACCCGCGCCGACGGCGAGACGACCGTCGCCCACGAGACGTCGGGGGAGCCGCATGCGGGTCACCGGCGGAGGTCCTTCCGCGAGGTCCGCCACACGGCCTTCTGAGCATGACCGGCCCGCGTCGAGGGCCGACGGTCGAGGGCCGACCGCCGCGCCGGCGGGTACGGCCGGGTAGCCGCCGTCGAGCGGGCGCGTCCACCGCGCTCGTGGGTTGAGGCGCCGCGAGCGTGGGGTAAGGATGCCGACATGGCCGACGACGCGAAGTCCTCGGGTGGCGAGAGCCTCCTCACCGTCATCGTCGCGCTCGCGGCGAACACCCTCATCGCGATCGCGAAGTCCGTCGTCGCCGCGATCACCGGCTCGGCGTCGATGGTCGCGGAGGCCGCGCACTCGTGGGCCGACGCGGGCAACGAGATCTTCCTGCTCAAGGCGGAACGCCGTGCCGCGAAGCCGCGTGACGCCCAGCATCCCTTCGGCTACGGCCGCGAGGCGTACGTGTGGTCGATGTTCGCGGCGTTCGGGCTGTTCGGCGCCGGGGCGGTCGTGTCGGTGTGGCACGGCATCCAGGCGCTGACGTCGTCGGAGGCCGAGACCGACTACGTCTGGGCGTACGTCGTGCTCGGCATCGCGTTCGTCCTCGAGAGCATCTCGTTCGTCCAGGCCACGCGGCAGACGCGCGCCGAGGCCAAGCGGCGCGGGCTGCACTCGCTGCCCTACCTGGGCTACACGTCCAACCCGACGCTGCGCGCGGTGTTCGCCGAGGACGCCGCGGCGCTCATCGGCATCCTCATCGCCGGCGCCGGCATCATGCTCCACCAGCTGACCGGCAACGCCGTCTGGGACGCGCTCGGCTCGATCCTCGTCGGCCTCCTGCTCGGCGTCGTCGCGATCTACCTCATCGGCCGCAACCGCGACTTCCTCGTCGGCGAGACCGTGCGGCCGGAGCTGTGGCGACGTGTCCTTGGGGAGCTGCAGGGCAGCCCGGAGGTCGAGCGGGTCACCTTCCTGCACCTCGAGTTCGTCGGCCCGAGCCGGATGCTGCTCGTCGCCGCCGTCGACCTCGTCGGTGACGAGACGGAGTCGCAGGTCGCCGCGAAGCTCACGGCGATCGGCCGCCGCATCGAGGACTCCGACGTCATCGAGCGCGCCATGGTGACGCTGTCGCGCCCGGACGCCCCCACCCTCGACGCCGACGCTGCCCCCGCCGCCTGACGCGCCTCGCACGCGCTCGACGCGTCGGCACGTCTGGCGCTCTGCCTACTGCCGCGGGTGGCGCGTTGCATGGTGTTCGGGGCTGCGTCATTTGATCCCCTGACGCGCGTCGATTGCCATGCGTCAGGGCGTCGTCTGACTAGTCTGCGACTGTCATTGCGGCCCGACGGGCTTCCTCACGGACATGCCCCCACACCGCACGAGTCACTTCGTGCTGCCAGGGGACTTGTCCGTGCACCTTCTCCGCACCTCCGTACGTGGCTTCTCATCGTTAGAAGCCCATCTCGCCGACTACATCGCTGAGCAGATGAGCATCCAGACCGGTAGGCGCCCCGCGGCCAGCGAGTCACGGTCCTGGGAGCGCAGCCTGCCAGCCCTTCGAGCGGATCTGGTGTCGGCCGGGCTTGACGACGTCGAGATGCTCATCGAGTACCAGCTCCCTCTGACGAGCAAGCGTGCGGACGTGGTGCTCGCTGGCGTTCATCCGAAGACCGGTCAGCCGTCCTACGTCGTCGTGGAGCTGAAGCAGTGGAGCGCTGCCGAGCGCTTCGAAGACAGCGACACGCTCGTGACTGTGGAGCAGTACGGGCACCGAGCGGTGACCCACCCGGCCCTCCAGGTCGCCGACTACTGCGATTACCTGTCGTCCTTCACAGTCATGCTCGCGGAGCAGTCTCACTCCTTGGCGGGCGTCGCATACCTGCACAACGCAACCGACCAGGGCGTCGCCGATCTGCGGCGTCGAGCGAGCACCAAGCAGAGTGCTCTGTTTACGGGGCAGGACCGGGGAGCCTTCGTGGAGTACCTGCGTTCTCTCCTCGCCCCGGGTGAGAGCGGGGCCGAGGCCGCAGATCGCCTTCTGCGCAGCAGAATCTCTCCGAGCAAGCAGCTCTTGGCCGTTGCCGCAGATGAGGTGCAGCGTCGCGAGCAGTTCGTCCTGCTAGACGAGCAGCGCGATGCCTTCGAGCACGTGATGCACGCGGTCAATCGCGCCCGGCGGTCGAATACCAAGACGACCGTCGTCGTCAGCGGCGGGCCGGGGAGCGGCAAGTCAGTCATTGCGCTGTCGCTGATGGGAGAGCTCTCCCGGCAGGGACGGTCAGTCATGCATGCGACGGGCTCCAAGTCGTTCACCCAGACGCTCCGCAAGGTCGCCGGCAAGCGCGCGCCGGCGGTCGCCAAGCTATTCACCTACTTCAACTCCTTCATGACCGCGGAGCCGAACGATCTGGACTGTCTGATCCTCGATGAGGCTCATCGCATTCGTGAGACATCGGTGAACCGCTACACGCGCAAGGAGCTGCGCAACTCCGGGCGGCCACAGATCCACGAGCTGCTCTCGGCCGCGCGTGTTCCGGTGTTCCTTCTCGACGAGCACCAGGTCGTTAGGCCCGGCGAGATGGGTACCGTTGACGACATCGAGGCTCACGCGGCCGCGCTCGGCATCCGCGTGGAGCACATCAACCTCAACGACCAGTTCCGGTGCGGCGACTCCGAGGCGTATGTCGACTGGGTTCAGCGTCTGCTAGGGCTGAAGCCTGGAGGTCCGATTCCGTGGCGTGGTGACGACGGCTTCGATGTGTCCGTGGTGGATACACCGGAGGAGCTCGAACACGTCCTGGCCTCCCGGAATGAAGACGGCTACTCGGCCAGAATGGCGGCCGGCTACTGCTGGCCCTGGAGCGATCCGCGCTCCGACGGGTCGCTGGTGCCAGACGTGCGGATCGACGGTTGGGCACGGCCGTGGAACCTGCGTGGTGAACGCTCCGTGGGCGGTGCGCCGCCCGCAGCGCTCTGGGCCAGCGATCCTGCGGGCTTCGGGCAGGTCGGGTGCGTCTACACCGCACAGGGATTCGAGTACGACCATGCGGGGGTCATCATCGGACCCGACTTCGTATGGAGAGATGGCCGGTGGTCGACCGTACGCGAGGCCAATCGCGACCCGGACTTCCGCAACCGCACCAAGGTCACCGATGCCGACTTCAATCGCTTGGTTCGAAACGTCTACAAGGTGCTCCTTACGCGTGGAATGCAGAGTGTGACCGTCTACTCGACGGATGCGCAGACGCGCGAGTTTCTCCGCAGTCTGCTGGTCGCGCGGCCGCAGCAGCAATCGACGCTGAACGTCGCGAACCACGTCTGACGTAACTCTCCTTGCTGGAAGGACTGCCCGCGAAATCCCGGACAGGCCTGCTGCGCGAGCTTGAAAGCATGGTCCGCCTTCCCGTCGAAGCTGCGGCCTGCGTCCCGAAGCGCCGTTTGAGTTTGAAGCGACCGTCCCCTGGGAGCCATATCTCCCCGGATATGCCTTCGCAGGACGTAGCGATGGCCGAGCTCAGTGCTTCAGTTGAACATGGCGTCATTACGGTCGACGCCGCCGTCCGCCCATCGGCTGACTTAACTCACGATCAAGCCGGCCATATGGCGCACCGAGAACGTGGAGTAAGGAATCATCGTGTTGGGTCCAGGGACCAGCGACGTTGTGGGAGGGTTCGGTGGTGGGCTCTGACTTCTCGACCGATCTGAGTGTGCTGGAAGACGGGCCCGCACATGCGTTTCGCGATTGGCCCGGTCGGCACTTTCCGGTTGGCCCGTCGGGCGTCTATACCGTCTGGAACGGCAACGCGTTTCTTTACGTGGGCATGGCCTGGGCCCATCGTGATGACGGAAACCCTCGGGCGACAGGCGTGTTCGGACGGTTGAAGTCCCATGCCAGTGGCCGCCGTTCCGGGGACCAGTTCGCCATTTATGTCTGCGACCGGTTCGTGATTCCAACGTTGACGGCGGAGGACATGACTGCCCTCGGCCGCGGGGAGCGAATCCTGGACGCCCGTACACGGCAATACATTGCCGACCATTTGAGCTACCGCGTCGTGGTCACCCGAGACGGCCCGTCTGCGAGAACATTGGAATCCCGCGTTCGCAGGGACGGCCTCCCCCGGGCGGGCCGGCCCCTGATCAATCCCTGACGGTGCTCTTCAGCAGGTCACCCGGTGCCCCGGCGCCCTGACCTGCGCTGGCCGCGCGAGCACACAGATCGCGATTGCGCCGGTCCGCACTGTTCGAGCACGGTGGCTGGATCGTCCAGAGACATGGGCCCCCCAGGTCCCCGTGGCGAATTCTCGACTTCGTTCCTACTTTCACACATCAGGACTGGACCAGAGCCGCGGCGTTACGAGGGTCCGTCGTTCGTCCGACGCTTCGGCGTCACGGCGTCGCCCTCCTCCGCGGTCGGAGCCGCGAGGCCGAACACACCTGCGGCACCGGCAGGTCGAAGTTGCGCAGGCGTCGGATCAGCCGGGCCGAGCCGACTATGGCGCTCCGTTTGGTCGTGCGAGCCGGAGTGCTCGTCGATCTTGGCCGGCGTGAGCAGCCCGAACACGTGAGAGCCCTCTCGGAGGGACAGTTGTCGCGCCCATAAGTCATTCCCGATGGGAGGCGACCCCGTAACCAATCGCGCCTTGAGGCCGGCCTCAGCGAGAAGCCGTGGGTGGCCACGGTCGTGTCGGCGCTCGCATCCCTCCACCACCTTCTAAGCTCGGCCGGGTGAGTGGGTCCAAGTCGGTCATTTCGGTCGTCGGGGCGGTCATCCTTTCGGACGACAAGGTCTTGTGTGCACGCAGGACAGCGCCCGGGAAGCTAGCCGGCTATTGGGAGTTCCCAGGCGGAAAGGTCGAACGCGAAGAGACGCCTCGACAGGCCCTGGTTCGCGAGATCGACGAGGAGCTCCGGTGCGCGGTTGTCGTAGGTGCAGAGATCGAGACGACCCGCCACGAATACGACTTCGCGACGATCGTTCTTACCACGTTCTACTGCAACCTGACCGCCGGGCAGCCACACCTCACCGATCATGACGAGCTGCGCTGGTGCACCCCAGAGGAGATGGGCGACCTCAAGTGGGCACCCGCGGATATCCCTGCCGTTGAGCGCGTGAGGCGTGAGCTGACGCATGACGACTGACTTCAACTGGCTTGGTGACCTCTCCCTGGACGTCCAGTTCGGCTACCTCGGCACGGACCAGATCGCGCCGCGCCGCCGCCATCCTCAGCTCGTGTACAACGAGGCGGACAACACCGCGTTGCGCGTCATCCGAGAAGAGCTCGCCACGTGTGACAGGTTTCTCTTCTCCGTGGCATTCGTCTCGCTTCGCGCCATCGCCTTGCTCAGGACCGATCTCCTCGAGTTCGAGGGGCAAGGGCGCATCGTGACGTCCGACTATCTGGCCTTTAACTCGCCGGCGGCTTTTGCTGAGCTCCTCCGCCTGCAACGGCACGGGATCGACGTCCGGATCCATCGATCGCAGGCGTTCCACCCGAAGGGCTATGTCTTCGAGCATGGCAACTCGGTCACGGCGATGCTGGGAAGCTCGAACCTCACCGAGACAGCTCTCGTAAAGAACCACGAGTGGAATCTCCGAGTTTCGGCCGCCCGTTCAAGTGACCTGGGGGTGCAGTTGCGAACGCTCTGTGATCTGCAGATGAGCGAGTCCGCTCCGTTGACGCAGGACTGGGTCGACGACTACTCGAGCAGGTACACGGCGCCGCCGCCTCGGCCACAGCGGACACCCGACGCACTTGCGAGCATCAGCACCATCGACATCCCTGAACTTCCAGAGGTAAGCCGCGAGCTTGTCGACCGACAACCTCTTGGCCAAATCGGGGACGTACCGGCGGAACGGGTGGCGGTGCCGTGCGTCCTGCCCAACCGGATGCAGCGGGAGGCTTTGGCGGCGATCGCCCAAGCTCGCGCCGATGGTGCGTCGCGCGCAGTCGTTATCTCGGCAACCGGCACCGGCAAGACCATTCTCTCCGCCCTCGACGTCAAGGCCGTGGGCCCCGAGCGCATGCTGTTCATCGTTCACCGGGAGCAGATCCTGGACCGCACGATGGAGGAGTACGCACGCGTGCTCAACCGGCCTAGGAGCGACTTCGGCAAGCTAGCTGGGGGTTCGAAGCAGCTTGATCGCCCCTTTGTCTTCGCCACCGTCCAAACCTTGTCCAAATCTGGGACTCTCGAGTCCATCGACCCCAAGGCGTTCGAGTACGTGCTAGTCGACGAGGTGCACCGCGCAGGAGCGTCCAGCTATCTCAAGGTCCTCGAGCACCTTGAGCCACAGTTCCTCCTCGGGATGACGGCAACCCCTGAGCGCACCGACGGGTTCAACGTTTACGAGCTCTTTGACTACGTCGTCCCGTACGAGATCCGGCTCAACAAGGCCCTCGAAGAAGAGATGTTGGCGCCGTTCCACTACTTCGGCATCGCTGACATCTCCTTTGACGACGGCACGAGCACGGACGAGTTCACCCTGCTCACCAAACTGGCATCCCCTGAACGTGTGCGGCACGTCCTCGCTGCCCTGGAGACCTACGGCCAGGCCGGCGTACCACCACGTGGTCTCATCTTCTGCAGTCGCACGGAGGAAGCGCACCAGCTCTCGCAGGCGTTCAATGTGTCGACGCTGAATGGACGGCAGCTGAGAACTCTCGCCCTCACCGGTGACGACACCATTGCGGCCCGCGAAGCAGCCGTGGATCAGCTTGAGCGGGGCGAGATCGACTACATCCTCACGGTGGATGTGTTCAACGAGGGCGTCGATATCCCCAGCGTCAACCAGGTGATCATGCTTCGCCAGACGCAGTCCGCCATCGTGTTCGTGCAACAGCTCGGGCGCGGACTGCGTAAGGCGCCGGGAAAGGAGTATCTGGTAGTTATCGACTTCATCGGTAACTATGCGAACAACTACCTCATCCCGGTCGCACTCTTCGGCGACGAGTCGCTGAACAAGGAGTCGATCCGCCAGAACCTCATCGCCGCAGAGGAGATCGGCGTCGTCGCCGGACTCTCGAGTGTTCGCTTCGACAAGGTGGCGGAGGCGCGCGTCCTTGCGTCCATCAGCCAAACTCGTCTCGATGCCATGCCCAAGCTGCGCGCCGCGCTCACAGCCATGCGGGATCGTGTAGGCCGCCTTCCTCGCCTGTGGGACTTTTGGCGATTCCAGGCGACTGACCCGGTGGTCCTGGCCACGTCCCGGGAGCACTACCCCGGGCTGCTTCAAGCTGCACTGAAGGAAGCCTCCGACTTGACCCCGCGTCAGGGGAAGGCCCTCGAGCTGTTGTCCCACGAGGTTCTACCAGCCAAGCGCGCTGGTGAGGCGCGCCTCCTGCAGGCCCTTCTGACGCGAGAGTCGCTTACTCGGGACGATGCCAGAGACGTTGTCGCCGTCGACGGCGAACTCGTGCCGGATCGCCTCCTCGACAGCGTTATTGACACCTTCACGCTCGAGCAGCACGCAGAGGCTGACCAGAAGCGCTACCGGACCGGGATCGTCGAGCGACGAATCGACGGTCGCATCGCCCTCACCGCTGCATTTCGCTGGGACTATGCCTGCTCCGAGTTGTTCCGCTCGCATGTGGAGGACGTCGCGAAGACTGGCGAGGCGATAGCCACTGCGCTGTACGACGAAACCCGCTACTTCACCGGAGGGCGTCGGTACTCGCGCAAGGAGGTGTGCAGGATTCTTGGTTGGCCTCGGAAATGGACGTCGACGCTCTACGGCTATCGAGCTGACGTCGAATCGGGAGAGTGCCCCATCTTCGTCACGCTGCACAAGGGCGACGAGATCACGTCGAGCACTGCGTACGAGGACTCGCTCCTCGATCAGTCGACGATGCTGTGGTACACCCGGTCGCGTCGAACCCTGTCCAGCACCGAGGTGGACCACATCGTCCAGGGGCGGGTGAGGCTGCACGTCTTCGTCAAGAAAGATGACGCCGAAGGATCGCAGTTCTACTACTTGGGCGACGCGAAGCCCTTGGATTTCGAGGAGACCACAATGCCGGATGACGCCGGGAAAGCTCTGCCCGTGGTCCGGATGCACCTGAAGTTCTCAGAGCCCATCCAGGCTGGGCTCTTCGACTACTTCCACCCAGTCGTCACAGTGTGATGGCAGCGCCTGGCGGCGCTGGGTGGGGTGGCCCTGAACGACCTCGACGGGCGCCGTTTGGCGCGGTACCTGAGGCGCGTCGGGTCTGGAGCTTTCCGAGCTAGAGCCGAGCGCGGTCGGCTATGACTGCGGCCTGCACGCGGTTGTCGACTCCGAGTTTGGCGCAGGCGCTTGCCACGTGGGTCTTGACCGTTGTCTCGCTGACGTAGAGCTCGCTCGCCAGCTCGGCGTTCGACAGGCCGCGCGCCAAGCCCGCGACCACCTCGCGCTCGCGCGGCGTCAGCGCCGCCACGAGACGGGCGGCCTCGGCCCGCTGCGCCGTCAGCGGGTCCTCACGGACGTGCGTGAACAGCTGCGCGGCCGTCTTCGGCGACACCGCGCCGAGCCCGCCGGCGACGTTCCGGATGCCGCCACAGATCTCTTCCGGCGACGCGGTCTTGAGCAGGAACCCGTCGGCGCCCGCGGCCACCGCGCGACGCGCCACGTCGTCGGTGTCGAACACCGTGAACATGAGCACCTTGGGTGCTTCGGGCCGCGCCTTGATGGCGGCAATCGCGTCGATGCCGCCGACCCGCGCCATCCGCACGTCGAGCACGACGACGTCCGGGCGGTGCGCCTGGATCGCGCCCACCACCTCGTCGCCGTCGCTCACCTCGGCCACCACCTCGAGGTCCGCGGCCACACCGAGCATGAACCGCAGCCCCGTCCGCACCACGGGGTCATCGTCCACGAGCATGACCCGGATCGGGCGTCGGGTCTCAGCGTCAGTCATGGATCGCGTCCCTGTCTCTGTCGGGTTGGTGCCACGGCAGCCGGATCGACACCCGGAAGACCCCGTCGGGGTCGACGCCTGCGGTCATGTCACCGCCGTAGTGCTCGACGCGCTCGCGCACGCCGCTCAGCCCGACGCCGCGCCGCGCGGCCCGCGCGCCGTCGGCCCCCGCGTCTGTCGGCGGCTGACCGGTCGCTGGAGGCAGGTGGTTGGCCGTGGCGATGACGAGATGTCCCTCGGCCGGGCCACCGGTGACGCTGAGGCGCACCGGCACGGTGGCGGCGTGCTTGCGGGCGTTGGTCAGCAGCTCCTGCACGATGCGGTACGCCGCCTGTGCGATGTGCGGGTCGAGCGCCTCCCCGTCGTCGACGAAGACCGTTGCGATGAGCGGCATCCCGGCCGTCACCGAGTCGTCGACGAGGGCACGGACATCCCTCAGCGTCCGCGTCGGGGCGGCCACGTCAGCATCACCCGGATTGCGCAGGAGGTCGAGCAGGCTGTGCAGCTCGTTCACCGAACGTGCTGCCGTCTCGCGCACGACCTGCGCGGACTCACGCATCTGGGACGCCGCGGTGTCGGTGTCCGCCTGCGGCGCGGCCGCGTCGGCCATGGCCTGCAGCGCCCCCGCGTGGACCGACAGGATCGACAGGTTGTGCCCGAGGCCGTCATGGATCTCGCGGGCCAGCCGCTCGCGCTCGGCCTGCCTGGACACCTGGTCGGTCAGCGAGGTCACCGCCTCGCGCTCCTCAGCGACCACGACGTTCGCCGTTCGCAGGTCGGCCCGGGTGCGCAGCCACAGCCCGATGCCGGCGAACGCTGCCGTGAGTACCGCGGTCAGCACGAGCGGCACGTAAGCGGCGACCGCTCGCCCGTCCTGCGCAAAGAGCGTGCCCCAGAACGACGTCGCGGCCGGCGTGCCCATGAGATCGCGCCAGACCGACACCCCGGTGGCGGCGAGCACCACGGCGCCCACCCAGATCCACGCCGACCGGGGGCGTATCAGCACGACGCTCATCAGGCCGATGAGGGCGAAGGTCGGCCCGAGCACCACCAGCGCACACGCCGAGCCGACCAGCGCCGAGGCCACCGCCCAGCGCTGACGCCACTGGACGCCGACGGCGAGGCACGTGCCGAGGAGGAAGACGAGCATCCCCGCGCCACTCGACTTGTCACTCGTGCTGACGACGTGACCGAGGGCGGCGTTGGCTCGGCCGTCGAAGGCGATCGATGAGTACACCGCGTCGAAGAGGACCAGCACGACCAGCCCCGACGTCCGCAGCCGACGCAGCCTGACGTCGCGGCGCGTGGAGTCGCGAGCGCCAGGGGGTGGACCAGCCGTCATACGCGAAAGATATGCCACGGCGCCCACCGTGCACTCGCCCATTCGGACACTTCGGGCGAGCGCTTCTCATCCTTTCGGTCAGGCGGTCCGGCCCGCTCTGCCGAGGTGGCGGAATGGGTCCCCGCGCGAAGGTCTGGTCTGCAACAGACCACCCAGCAAGGAGCGTCCATGAACAGCGACCAGACCCAGTCCAGCCAGACCCCGTCCAGCCAGCATCACGGGTCCTGGCAGCCGCCTGCCATCCCTGCCCCGCCGGCCCCCGAGCCGCCGCGCAAGAGCTGGTTCGCCCGCCACAAGATCCTCACCGGCCTGCTGGCCCTCCTTCTCCTCGGCGTGCTCACCCAGGCGTTCGGCAAGAACGCCGGGACGACGCCGACCGTCACCACGGGGGCCACCGCGTCCGAGGCAGGGGCGTCCGACGAGGAGTCGGGTGACGCGTCAGGCAGTGGCTCGGGGGAGCAGGCGCCGGCCGGCGCGAAGGTGGGCCAGAAGGTCCGCGACGGCCAGTTCGAGTTCACCGTCACGAACGTGAAGAAGGGCGTCAAGAGCGTCGGCAGCCAGTACGCGAACCAGAAGGCGCAGGGACAGTACGTGCTCGTCGACGTCACCGTGACCAACATCGGTGACAAGGCGCAGCTGCTCGCCGACTCGTCGCAGAAGGTCAAGGACGCCAAGGGCCGCGAGTTCTCCACCGACACCACGGCCGGGATCTACCTCGAGGACAACAAGGTCTTCCTCAACGAGATCAACCCCGGCAACACCGTCAAGGGGACGCTCGTCTTCGACATGCCGAAGGACGCCAAGCCCGCGTCGATCGAGCTGCACGACTCCCCGTTCTCGGACGGGGTCACGGTCCGGCTCGGCTGACGCTCCCGAGCCGGACCGACGGGTGGGGCCACGCAGTGAGGGGGCGCGGCACCCACCCCAGTCGTGGCGAATGTCACGGAATGCGCAATCTGCCGCCTGTGACCGTCCTGCGGCCGAGGATGAGTCCGCCGAACCCCAAGAAAGAGAGACATGAGCACTCACACCACCCGCACTACCGACGCCGCCATCCAGCCGGCGCTTCCCACCTCGGACCGCGCGGAGCGTCCCTTCCCGAACCGCAAGCACGCCCGTAGCGGCTGGCTGGCTGCCGCTGCGATGACGGTGGCCGTCGGGGCACTCGCGAGCTGCGGCGGCAGCGCCTCGCCGACCCCGGCCGCGTCGACCGTCGTGGTCACGCAGACCGTCGCGGCTTCGGCCCAGACGGTCACCGAGACGGTTGAAGCCGCCGTTCCCGCCGACACGCCGGAGACCACTGCAGCCGTGGTCGACTCGCAGGCCAAGTCGCCGAGCAAAGTCACGGTTCCCAACGGCGTGGGCATGAACTACCAGGACGCGCAGGACGCTTGGCGCGCAGCCGGACTGCACGTTGCCCCGGCCAACGACGCGACCGGCGCCAACCGGATCCCCGTCCTCGACGCGAACTGGGTGGTCCTCGCCCAGGACCTCAAGCCGGGTAGCAAGGTGGCGGCTGACTCCTTCATCACCGCCACGATCAAGAAGTACACCGACAACTGACGCTGGTCGGCGGCCCCGCTCCCCCGAAAGTCGCGCCTCGAACGCGCTGTCAGGCGGGGAGCGGAGCAACGGGCCAGCAGACGACGGTCCGGTGGTCGAGGAGGTCCTCCTCGTCGCCGCGGGGCAGGTAGCGCTCGCGGACGGGGCCGTCGCTGGCGATCGCCTTGTCCACGACGGTCGTGCCGAGGGCGCCGTACGCGGTGTCGAGGTCGATGAACGGGCCGTCGTGGGTCGTCGTCGCGAGCCGGCCGCCCGGCACCTGCTCGGCCCCCGGCGTCCCTTCTGGCACCGGCAGGTAACACGTCAGCTCGGCCGCGCCCTCGGTGAAGAACTCGGTCGGGAACAGCGTCCCGTCCGGCCCGGTCCGCTCCACCCCGGCCCACCGCAGCCGCGCGTGCAGGTCGGTGAACGCCTGCACCCACCACGCCGGCGCCTCGTCTCCAGCGACCGCGCCCCGCGTCACGAACGCCCACACCGTCGGCTCGTCGACCACCGTCACCTCGAGCGACGGCCCGCCACCGACGAGCAGCCGCCGCAGCGACTCCACCGTCGCCTGGGTCTGCTCGAGCTGGCGCGTCATCCGGTCCAGGTGCTCGGCGATGACCGCGTCGCGCGCCTCCGGCGTCGGGGCCGCGAGGACCGCACGCACCTGCGGCACCGGCAGGTCGAGGTCGCGCAGGCGTCGGATCAGCTGGGCGGAGCCGACCTGGTCGGGCGTGTAGTAGCGGTACCCGGAGTGCGCGTCGATCTCGGCCGGCGCCAGCAGCCCCACCTCGTGGTAGTGCCGCAGCGTCTTGACGCTGAGAAACGTCATCCGGGAGAAGTCGCCGATGCTCAGTCGCGTGCTCATGGACACAGGCTCGACTCTCCCACAGGGGGAGACTCAAGCCGCCGACACCGGCCGCGACGAATTCCGTTGCAGCGCTTGACTCTCCCCCTGCCGGAGACCGGAGAACGGAGTCATGACACAGACACCGACCCGCTCCAGCGCCACCAAGCGCCCAGCGCCAGCCGCCACCCGACGCGTCCCCGAGGCCACCGCCACCCCCGACCCCACCACCACCCCCGACGCTCCCGCGACATCCGCGCCCGACGCTCCGAGCCGCCTGCCGCTGTTCGTGCTGCTCGCGGGCAACTTCGTCAACGTCCTCGACTTCTTCATCGTCAACGTCGCCCTCCCGTCCATCGAGCGCGACCTCCACGCCACCGCCACCGCCCTCGAGTGGGTCGTCGCCGGCTACGGGCTCACCTACGGTGCCATGCTGCTCGCCGCCACCCGCCTCGGCGACCGGTGGGGGCGCCGCCGCATGTACGCCGCGGGCACCGCGCTGTTCGTCCTCACGTCCGCCGCCTGCGGCCTCGCCCCCACGATGGACGTGCTCGTCGCGGCCCGGTTCGCCCAGGGCGTCGCTGCCGCGATGCTGACGCCGATGGTCCTCGCCCTCATCGGCGACACCTACTCCGGCGCCGCCTACCGCCGCGCCCTCGCCGCCTACTCCACCGCGATGGGCCTGGCTGCCGTGTCGGGCCAGCTCATCGGTGGCCTCCTCATCCAGCTCGACGTCTTCGGCCTCGGCTGGCGCTCGATCTTCCTCGTCAACGTGCCCGTCGGCGTCGTCTCCCTCGCGCTGGTGCGTCGCGCCCTACCCGACGTCCGTCCCCACCGCGCCGCGCACCTCGACGTGGTCGAGCTGGCCCTCGCCACAACGGTTCTCCTCGCGGTGCTCCTGCCGCTCATGGAGGGCCAGAGCCACGGCTGGCCGCTGTGGACGTGGGTCAGCCTCGCCGTCGGCGTGGTCCTCACGGTCCCGCTCATCGCCCGATCAAGGACGCTTCACCGACGCGGCGCCGACCCGCTCCTTCGCGTCGCGCTCACTGCGTCGCCCGCCCTGCGACACGGCCTGGCGCGCCAGTTCTTGCTCTTCCTCGGGATGGCGTCGTACTTCATGGTGCTCGCCCTCTACCTGCAGGCCGACCGTGGCCTCGGAGCCCTGGCCTCGGGTGCGCTGTTCGGCCTCGTCGCCCTGCCGTACCTCGCCGGGACGTCGAAGGCGGCGTCGCTGCTCGCCCGCTGGGGCCGACGCGTCGGGCCCGCGTCCGCGCTCGTGTTCCTCCTCGGGCACGTGCTGACGTGGGTCGGCGTGGCCGACGCCGGGGCGCACGGCTCGGTGCTGTGGCTGGCTCCCGGGCTCGTGGTCTCCGGGTTCGGTATGGGCGTGTGCCTCACGGCGCAGATCGGCGCGGTCATGTCGCAGGCGAGACCGGCGGACGCCGCGATGGTGAGCGGCACGATGTCGACGGTGCAGCAGCTCGGCAACTGCATCGGCGTCGCCCTCGTCGGCCTGCTCTACTTCGCCGCGACGACTGCCGGCACCGGTGTCGCCTTCCAACACAGCCTCGTCTATCTCGCAACCGTCATGGCCCTGCTCGCCCTCGTGTCAGCGTTGCCGCCGCGTCGAGCGTCAACCGTCACTGCGTGAGTCGGCCTCATGCCGAGCCGCGCTGCACGTCGCTCTTGACGTGCGGTGCGGTGCCGCCGTTCACGGCCAGGGGAGCAGCTCCTGTGCGACTGCGTCGGGCCGATCGGAGAGCCGGTCGACCTTCCGCAGCCCGAAGACGCGTCGAGGGTAGACGTGCTCGGTCTCGTTCTTGAAGGCCGGAGGGACGAACCACTTGGGGATCGGGACGGCGGCGAACTGCCCCATGCCGGCCCAAGCCATGCACACCAACAGCCACAGGAGCACGATCTTGTCCACGATCCCTCCGTTCGTGCCTCCGGCGCTGATCCACAGGCCCACCGGCGTGAAACCGAAGCCGAGGCCCAATCCCGCGACGTACCCGCGGTCGGGCAGGTGCGCGTACCTGAACCGCCCGCGGTACATGCGCTTGGGCTGCGAGATGCTGAGGTAGCTGATGGGGAGGAAGCCGTCGATCACCAGTACGAGCACCCACGGGGGCCACGACTCCATCAGTTCCACACCGCCTGGAGCGGCACGGCAACGGTGTGCTTCGTGTCTTGCCGCGTCGGTGCCAAGCCCACCCGCGTGTTGACCCACCGACCGGCCTGCTGCCCGGCGGCCGTGCCGGCAGCGCCACACGCGGGTGCCAGAACCGGACCGAGGACCGGTACCCGCGAGCACGCAGCGCCTGCCAACGCTCCGCCGAAGCCGGCGATCCCGCCCTGGACGAGTCCGCGGGAGAACAGCTTCCACGTCGGCATGTTCGAGTACTTCCTCGAGTCAGAGTCGAGCTGGCTGGCCGTCGTCGTCACGCCGGTGAGACCGATCCCGGCCCAGCCGGCCACCTTGTCGGCCTTCGTCAGCGTGTCGACGGTGCGCCGGACGGCAG
Organism: Monashia sp. HAY1-2A; assembly: GCF_056755315.1. Taxonomy (NCBI): domain Bacteria; kingdom Bacillati; phylum Actinomycetota; class Actinomycetes; order Micrococcales; family Intrasporangiaceae; genus Intrasporangium; species Monashia sp. HAY1-2A. The sequence goes on along the minus strand of NZ_JBNDHY010000063.1, from coordinate 5,138 downwards.
GGTTGCCCGCCGCGCGCGACACCATGCCGCTCGGGTGCAGGGCGCCCGTCAGGCCGTACTGCGTCGCGGTCAGCGCGGCGCCGGAGCCCCAGGCGATCTTGTCGATGACGCTCGGCCCGGGGATGATCCCGGCATCGGTCAGCTTCTGCTCGAGCGACCACTCGGGCAGGCCGGTGTCGACGTCGTCATAGACATCGACGGCCACCGTCTTGCACTCGGGCGGCACGAGCTCGGTCCTCGTCAGGGGGAGGTCGCCGAGGAGGTCGTGCAGAACGCCCTGGGCGGTGTTCGGCCCAGGAAGGGTGACCTCGGTGCTGCCACGCAGGGGAGTGGCGGCCAGGGACAGCAGCCGACGCGCCAGCGCCCGACGCTTCAGGCCCAGCTGCGTCAGGGCCGCCTCGTACCGCGACCGGGCGAGGCGCTGGCGTCGGTCTCGCTCGTCGGTGAAGGTACGCTGTCGTTCCGCCTGCGCGACCGGGTCGAGCATCGGGAACGTCGTCGCGAGAATCCGCTCGTAGTCGCGCTGGGCGGCCCCCTGCTCGGCGATCGCGCGCCGCGCGACGGTCTGCGCCTCCTCCAAGGCGACAGCGAGGGCGAGCAGCTCGACGCCGGCGCCACCGACCCGCTCGAGCAGCAGCCGGGTGCGCGCCGCGAGCACGTCGGCCTCGCGCTGGGCCGCGGTGGCGGCGTCACCCTGCCACACGGCCGCGATGATCGACGCCGACCGGCCGCGCACGCCGGGCGTCTGCAGCCCGGTCTCGGCCACCCTGCCCAGACGGCGTGCCGCCGCACGCAGCGACGCCGGGTCGCCGTTGGGGACGGTCATCGGGCCGTGCGGCCCTTGCGGAGTCGGCCGCATCAGAGTGTCTGTCCCGCAGAGCCGGTCGGTGCCGGCCTGCCCGTGAGGCCCAACGCCTGGGCCACCTCGAGCTCGGTCTCCCTGCCGGTGAGGCCCACCCAGGACACCTTGCGGCCGAGGGCGGCGAACCCGCCCGACGCGGTGTGCAGGGACATCGTCTGGGCGCCGGCGAACTCCTTCGCGGCCGCCGCGAGGACCGGGTCGTCGTCACCCACCCCTCGCTGCAGCACCCCTGCGGTGTAGGCGAACGCCTCGGCGCAGTCCTTCAACGTGGTGGCGGTGAGGGCCAGCGTGTCACCGGCCCCACCCGCCCCGTCGGTGTCGATCGCGTAGGACATGCCTCGAGGCTAGGGACATCCCGAACACCCCGCCCGCCGTCATCCACAGCCTCGACGCCTCACCAGCCCGACCACGATGAGTGGGGGTCGACGGCGGCGGCACGACGCGTCGCGTACAGGAGCATGTGTTGCCGTCACGGGAGCGCGCAACAACACCCTTCGTCAATTCGGCTGTGTGGCAGAAGTCTTCCCAAATGTTGGCCAACGCTTTACCTGACGGGGCGTAGCGTCCGGGACGCGGCGCCAGTCAGGTTGGGAGGCCTCGACGATCGCGCCGCCGACCCCATCGACGCTGCGCCGGGCGTCCACACACCCCACCCTGGAGGACCCTGTGAAACGCTCGGCTCTGTCTCTTGCTGCCGTCGCCGGCGCCCTGATGCTCGACCGGTGACAACGGCTACGGCATCGAGTCGCCGGCCTCCTTCGACAGCGTCGTCGCCGTCGGCGGCACGAGCCTGACCCGCGCGGCGGGCACGGCTCGCGGCTGGACGGAGAAGGCATGGAGCGGCGCGGGCAGCGGCTGCTCGACGAAGAACGCCAAGCCGTCGTGGCAGACGTCCGCGACGCAGTGCTCGGGCAAGGCCAACGCCGACGTCTCGGCCGTGGCCGACCCCAACACCGGCGTCGCCGTCTACGACTCGACGTCCTACCAGGGCCGCAGGGGCTGGCAGGTCTACGGCGGCACCAGCGCCTCTGCCCCGATCATCGGCAGCGTCTACGCGCTCTCGGGCAACACCGCCGGCTACCCGGCCTCCTACACCTGGGCGCACACGTCGGGCCTGAACGACGTCACCACTGGCACCAACGGCACGTGCACCCCTGCGGTGTGGTGCACCTCGGGCGCCGGCTGGGACGGCCCGACCGGCCTCGGCACGCCGAACGGCACCAGCGCCTTCTGAGCCCGTACCTCCGACAGGCGAAGGGGCCCGTCCCGGACGGGCCCCTTCGCCGCATCCGAGCTGTGGATCCGTGGGCCGAGCGCGGTCGCCGCTGCTCTCGGCCTGCTGGCTGGGTACGGACCTGCCATGGCTGACACGGCAATCTTCGACGTCGACGGAACCCTCGTGGACACCAACTACCAGCATGCCCTTGCGTGGTTCCGGGCCCTGCGCCGCTTCGAGATCACGCGGCCGATGTGGCGCATCCACCGCGGCATCGGGATGGGCGGGGACCTGTTCGTCTCGGCGGTCGGAGGCCAGGAGGTCGAGGAGGCCCACGGCGACGCACTGCGTGAGGCATGGGCGGAGGAGTTCGACGAGCTCATCGGCGAGGTGCAGGCCTTCGAGGGCGCCCGCGAGCTGCTGGCCGACGTCAAGGAGCGGGGCTTCCGGCTCGTTCTCGCCAGCTCGGGCAAGAAGAAGCACGTCGAGGCGTTCCTCGACCTCATCGACGGCACGTCCCTCGCCGACGCCTGGACGACCTCGGACGACGTGAAGAACAGCAAGCCGGAGCCCGACATCGTGTCGGCGGCGCTGGCCAAGGTGAACGGCGACAGCGGCATCATGGTCGGCGACTCGATCTACGACGCGCAGGCGGCGGCCAAGCTCGGCATCCCGACCCTCGGAGTCCGCACCGGAGGGTTCTCCGTCGGCGAGCTGCAGGAGGCCGGCGTCCTGCAGGTGTTCGACTCCCTGGTCGCCTTCCGCTACGCCCTCGACGGCACCCCGTTGGCTCGCGCCAGCCGCTGAGGGGGCTCGGGTGGACGTGCGCGTGGGGCTGTGCCCAGGACAGTCTCCGACTCCTCGTACGTACGAAAGACGCCGGGGTCACGCCGAGGCAGCGGTCCCCCCGTGCGTGTCGGAGGGGCGGCGCTCGCCGAGTCCGGCCATGCCCCACCGCACGGTCGCCGCACCGAGGTACCCGAGCGGCCGCCCGACCAGCCACGCGACCGGGTCCGGCACCGGCAGCCCCAGCATCTGTCGGGCCCACCCCGGCAGCAGCGACACCCCGCCGGCCGCCAGGGTCGCGTACCCGGGCCTCGCCACCAGCGGCAGCGGCGGGTACAGCAGCAGGAACCGCGCCGCCTCACGCGCCGCGTCCGACGCCTCGAGCTCGGGCCGGTACGACTCGAGCACCGCGCGCAGCTCCGCGACCGACGCGGGCGGCGTCGGCACCCCCAATCGGGCCGCCGGCACCCCCGCTTGGCGCACGTACAGGTCGGCCTCGGCGGGCGTCAGCGGGGCAGCCGAGAAGGCCTGGTACGCGCGCAGGAACGAGTCAACCTCCGCGACGTGCACCCATGTCAGCAGGTGGGGGTCGCTGGCCCGGTAGGCACGCCCCGACGCGTCCCGCCCGCGGACCCGCTCGTGGATCGCCTGCACCGCCGCGATGGCCTCCTCGGCGTCCTCGACCGTGCCGAACGTCGTCGTGGCGAGGTAGTGGCTCGTGCGCTGGAGCCGCCCCCACGGGTCGCTCTTGTAACCGCTGTGCCCCGCGACCCCGGCCATCGCGAGCGGGTGCAGCATCTGCAGCAGCAGCGACGTGAGGCCACCCGGGAACATCGACGCGTCGGCGTGCACCCGCCACACCGGGTCCGACGGCCCGAACCACCGCTCGCCCTGCGCACCCCAGATGCGCTGCGCCCGCGCCGGCGCGTCCTGGCCGGCGACCTTGTCGCGCAGCATCGTCCCGAGCCGGCGCTGGAGTGCGCGCGTCACCGGTTGGAGCGTCATGAAACCACGCTAGGCGACGCATCCCGCAGGCCCAAGCGCAGTGTCCAACGTTCGCCGCGATGCGTCCCGGCGCCTGTGTTTGAGCCCCCGACGCCTCGTCCGGGCGGCAGCGTCAGTCGAGCGTGATGCGGATGCCGGCCCGTGGCTGCCGCTTGACCGCCCACGACGTCGCGGCGGCGATCGCGTCGCCGAGCCGGGCCAGCGGGTACTTGCGGCCCATCGCCCGCTTGACCGCCGCGACGCCCTCCGGCGTCCGGACGACGCGTGCCGTGCCCTTGTACGCCGGCGCCCCGGGCGCGACGCGTCCGCGGATGTCGCACGGCCGCAGCTCGACCCGCTTCGTGTGGGCCAGTCGCTTGAGCTTGCCCGCCGGATCGACGGTGACGACGACGAGCTCGCCGCCGTCCCGCGCGATCCACACCGGCGTCGCGACCGGCGTCCCGTCGCGGCGGAACGTCGTCAACGAGACGTACCGGTGTGCGGCGACGACCTCGGGGTCGCTCGGTGTCTCCATCCGCCCACCCTAGGTGCCCAGTGACAATGGGGCATGGCGCTCGCGCTATGCCTCCTGCTCGACCGGCCGTCCGAGCGGACGGTCATCCGGCTCTGGGAGCGCCTCGAGCAGCGCGGCATCGCCACCCTCCTCACCCACACGCACGGCCGGCACGTCCCACACCTGTCGTACGCGGTGCTCCGCGAGTGGGATCTCGATGCCGTCCTCGCGACTCTCACCGCGCTGCCGGACGCCGGACCGGTCGAGGTCGCGGTCCAGGGCACCGTGGCCTTCCCCCGCGGACGCGCCGCCCTGGCCTGCTCGGTGACCTCCGCGACCGCCGCCCGGCAGGAGTGCGCCGTCGCGGCCCTGCGCGCCACCGGTGCGGACCTGCACCGCCACTACGAGCCCGGCCACTGGGTGCCGCACGTCTCCGTCGCGACCGGCCTGTCCGCCGCCCAGCTGCCGCTCGCCGTCACCGCCGTCACCGACGTGCTGCCCCTGACGATCCGCTGCGACCACGCCGCCCTCGTAGACACCGCCGACGGACGCCGCTGGCCCCTCGCCGGCATCCCCTGACCGGACCTCACGGGGCCCAACCGGACCCCACCCCGCCGGGCCGCCGAGCCGCCGAACCGCCGAGCCGCTGAGCCGCCGAACCGCCGAACAGGCACGCTCCTCCCGCAACACACCGAGTAGTTGCCAACCGGTGCGAGGTATTCCTGGGCCCGGTTGGCAACTGTCTCTTATACACATCTGACGCTGTCGACGACGGA
>NZ_JBNDHY010000062.1:0-25967 GCF_056755315.1 Monashia sp. HAY1-2A | reverse complement strand
GGCCCTGGGTCGTGACTGCGAGCGCTATGACGAGCTCGTGGCCCGCGGCTGGCTCGTGCTCCGTTTCTCGTGGGAGCAGGTGATGCTGCGGCCGGAGTGGGTCGCGCGCGTCATCGAGCGGACGGTCCGGCGACGCGTCGCCGAGGGCCGGGGCCGGTCGCAGGGCGACGAGTCGGGACGCATGACGGACCTTCGGCCCCGCGCGGTCGTGGCCTGAGCACGGGGCCAGCCGTCAGCCCGGCGAAGGTCTGTCATCGGTCCCGGATCGAAGCGTCCGTGAATGGGCGAGAGGCGCGGGCGGGCGGAGCCGGGACGCGCAGAGGCCGGCCCGCCACGAACGCGGGTCGGCCTCGATGCGTCAGCCAGCCTGTCAGATGCTGGCGGCGAACGCCTCCTCGAAGACGTCGAGACCTTCGGACAGCAGCGCATCGCTCGCGGCGAGCGGCGGCAGGAAGCGGAAGACGTTCCCGTACGTCCCGCACGTCAGCGTGACGAGGCCGGCGGCGTGGCAGGCCTTGTTGACGGCGGCGGTGAGGGCAGCGTTCGGCGTGAGGTCGCCCTCGCCGTTGACGAGCTCGACGGCGAGCATCGCGCCGCGGCCACGGATGTCGCCGATCTGCGGGTACCGCGCGGCGAGCGCCTCGAGCCGCGGCAGGAAGAGCGCCTCGACCTGCTTGGCGCGGGCGCGAAGGTCCTCGGTCCTCATCGTCTCGATGGCGCCGAGGGCCGACGCACAGGCGACCGGGTTGCCACCGTACGTGCCGCCCAGCCCGCCACCGTGCACGGCGTCCATGATCTCGGCCCGTCCGGTGACGCCGGCGAGCGGCAGACCACCCGCCATGCCCTTCGCCGTGGTGATGAGGTCGGGCACGACGTCCTCGTGCTCGCTGGCGAACCAGTCGCCGGTGCGGCAGAACCCGGTCTGCACCTCGTCGGCGATGAAGACGACCCCGTTCTCGCGGCACCACTGCGCGACCTGCCTGACGAAGCCCGGAGCCGGGACGATGAAGCCGCCCTCCCCCTGGATCGGCTCGAGGATGACCGCCGCGAGGTTGTCCTCGCCGACCTGGGCGTGGACCTGCGACACGAAGACGTCGAACGACTCCTTCGCGCAGTCGGCCGGGCCGCCCGGCCAGCGGAACGGGTAGCTCATCGGCACCCGGTACACCTCGCCGGCGAAGGGCCCGAACCGGTGCTTGTACGGCATGTTCTTCGCGGTCAGCGCCATCGTGAGGTTGGTGCGGCCGTGGTACGCGTGGTCGAACGCGACGACGGCGTTGCGGCCGGTGTAGTGGCGGGCGACCTTGACGGCATTCTCGACGGCTTCGGCTCCCGAGTTGAAGAGCGCAGAGCGCTTCTCGTGGTCACCCGGCGTCAGCTCGTTGAGGGCCTCGGCCACCTCGAGGTACTCCTCGTACGGCGTGACCATGAAGCACGTGTGGGTGAAGTCCTGCACCTGCTCGGTCACCCGCTCGACGACGCGCGGTGCGGCGTTGCCGACGGTCGTGACGGCGATGCCGGAGCCGAAGTCGATGAGCTGGTTGCCGTCGGCGTCGACGAGGATGCCCCCGCCGGCCTTCTCGACGTACACCGGCAGACCGGTGGAGACGCCGGCGGACACGGCCGCCGCCTTGCGATGCTGGAGCTCGACCGAGCGGGGGCCGGGGATCGCGGTCTTGAGGACGCGCTGCTGGGGGACGCTGCTCATGCGCGTCAGTATGCCGTCCGCAACGGCGTTCCGGAAAGCGGGAGCGGCGCCCCGGACCACTCATTCCGTGCACGGACGGCGCATCCGGTCACGGAGTCAGCGGTGTGGACCGCCGTTCGCGACCGAACGCGTCGTCCCGGCCATGGCTCCCTCAGGGGGCGACCGGGCTCCCGCCCTTGACCCGGTAGAGCAGGTGGACCGTCTCCGGAGCGCTGCTGCACTCGAGGAGCTCGAGGTCGACGTGGCCGAGGTCGAGGCCCTCGAACAACGGCGTCCCCGACCCGAAGAGCCGCGGTGCGACGTGGAGCGAGATCTCGTCGACGAGGCCGGCGGCGAGGCACTGCCGCCCCAGGTCCGCGCCGCCCATGACGGTGACGGTCCGCCCGCCCGCCGCAGCCCTCGCCTGCTCGACCGCTGACTCCACACCGTCGGTGACGAACGTGTAGACGCCGCCGGAGGGCACCGTGTCAGGGTCGGGGGCCCGGTGTGTCACGACGAACACGGGGCGACGCGCCGGCCCTGACGGCCCGTCGGCCCGCCATCCCGAGATGGCGTGGTCGTAGGTGGTGCGGCCGGCGACGACGGCGCCGAGGTCGGCGATGGCCCGGTCGAGGTACTCGTGGTCGACGGTCCAGGCGTGCAGGGCCCGCCCTCCCACGCCGAGCGGCTCCTCGGGCGTCTGCGGTGATGCCGTGACGAACCCGTCGAGGGACATGCTGATGTCGAAGACGACCCTGCTCATGGCTGCTCTCCTTGTCCGGTGCTGGGCCGGCCGGCGGCACACCCTGTCGTCGTGCCGCCGGCCGGTGCGTCACGGCTCGACGCCCTCGCCGAACCGGCCGCGGTGGTTCACGGGGATGAGCGGCGTGTCGGCGCGCGCCGCGATCTGCTGTACCGCCCACGTGTTGCCGTCCGGGTCGGCGAACCCGAAGAACGTGCCGCCGTCGCGCGGGTCGATGACCTGGATCTCCGAGCACTCGACGCCGCGCGAGACGAGCTCGGCGCGGGCCGCCTCGGCGTCGGCGACGACGAGCTGGACGCCCTTGAGGGAGCCGGGCGGCATCTCCCGCTGCGCGGGCAGGCTCCCCACGACGATCGAGCAGCCGGAGCCGGGCGGCGTCAGCTGCGCGACGTGCATGTGCTCGTTCTGCGTGTCGTGGTCGAGGTGGAACCCCACCTGGTCGCGGTAGAAGGCGGTCGCCGCGTCGAGGTCGCTGACCGGGACGATGACGACCTCGAGGGTCCAGTCCACGACGCTCAGCCCTTCGTCGCCGCGTCGGCAGGCGTGGCGACGAGCTCGTCGAGGCGCTCGTAGCCCTCGACCATGCCCTTCTCCATCCCGCTCTGGATCATCATGTCGCGGCCCTCGACCGTCGGGCCGACGCTGTGCCCCTCGAGGCGGCAGCGGCCGTCGCCGAGGTCGACGAAGCGCATGAACTCGATGGCGACCTCGTCGGGCGCGCCCTCGAACTCGAAGGTCTGGATCGCCAGCTCGTTGTCGCGCACGGTGTGGAAGGTGCCCCGGAAGCCGTAGACGTTGTCGCCGTCGCGGTGGGTGTAGCGGTACCCGCCGCCGGAGGTGAAGTCCCAGCGCTCGATGGTCATCTCGTAGCCGCGCGGGCCGAGCCACTGGCGGACCAGCTCGGGGTCGCGGTGGGCGTTGAAGACGGCCTCGACCGGGGCGTCGAACTCGCGCGTGAAGTCGATCCACGGCACGCCGGCGGGGGCGTCGATGTTCAGTGGGTTGCTCATTTCTGCTGCTCCTTCTGGGTGTGGTCGTGCGTCGTGTCGTTCGTCGTGCCGCGGCCGGCGGTGCGTTCGAGGACGGCGTCGAGAGCGCGGTACCGCTGCTCCGCGACGAGGCGGTACCGGTCGATCCAGGCCGTCATCGCCTCGAGCCGCGCTGCCTCGAGGTGGACCGGGCGGCGTTGCGCGTCGCGGGACCGGCTCACCAGTCCGGCCAGCTCGAGCACCTGGATGTGCTTGCTGACGGCCTGCTTGCTGATCTCGAACGGTTCGGCGAGCTCGTTGACGGTCGCGGCGCCGCGGCTGAGGCGGGCGATGATCGCGCGCCGGACCGGGTCGGCCAGGGCCGCGAACGCGCGGTCGAGGTCCGCCTCGGACGCGGGCGAGAGGATCATCGTCAACCAACTCCTTGATCAATCGATAGGTTGATTAAACCCTTCCACACGCTCGGCGTCAACCCCCTTCGCTGCGTTTCTCAACGCGGCCCCGGACACCGCTGGAATGCCGCACCTGCGGGAGTAGAGTCGACGTCATGCCGCATCTGCGCATCACCGAGGCCGCCGCCCTGCTCGGCGTCTCCGACGACACGGTCCGCCGGATGGTCGACGCGGGACGCCTGGGCGGCGGGACCGACGAGGCCGGGCGCCGCACCGTCGACGGCGCGCAGCTGGCCGCCGTCGCGCAGGAGCTCGCGCATCCGGCTGCGGTCGGCGCCATCGGGGGCGCGTCCGCCCGCAACCGGATGCGCGGCATCGTCACGGCCATCACCAAGGACACCGTCATGGCCAAGGTCGAGATGCAGTGCGGCCCCTTCCGCATCACCTCCCTGCTCTCGAGCGAGTCCGTCGACGACCTGGGGCTCGAGATCGGCTCCGTCGCCGTGGCGTCCGTCAAGTCGACCCACGTCGTCGTCGAGGTCCCCGCGTGACCGCCGACGACGGGTGGCCGGACCGTGCCACCCGCGGGACGGGGACCACCCCCGGACGCGCCCTGGCGTGGGCCGCGGCCGCGCTCGCCGTCCTCGGGCTCGCGGCCTGCGGTGGCGCCGTCCCCGCGCCGGGCGGTGGCAGCGGACGGCCCGGAGACTCCGCCGCGGCGGGCACGCCCCTCAGTGGCACCGTCACGGTGCTCGCGGCGGCGTCGCTCACCGAGGCCTTCGACAAGGTCGGTCAGGACTTCGAGGCGGCCCATCCGGGCGTCACCGTCGAGACCTCCTACGGCTCCAGCGCGACGCTCGTGCAGCAGGTCGACAATGGCGCACCGGCGTCGGTCGTCGCGCTCGCCGGGACCGCGGCGGCCCAGCCGCTCGACCGGGAGCTCGTCAAGGACTCGAGGACCTTCGCCACGAACGTCCTCGAGATCGCCGTGCCACCCGGCAACCCGGCCAAGGTGAGCTCGCTCGCCGACCTGGCCAGGCCCGGGGTCACGGTCGTCCTGTGCGCCGACACGGTCCCGTGCGGCAGGGCGGCCCAGGCGACCTTCGCCAAGGCCGGCGTCGTCCCGAACGTCGTGAGCAAGGAGATCGACGTCAAGGCGACGCTGGCCAAGGTCAAGCTCGGTGAGGCGGACGCGGCGGTCGTGTACCACTCCGACGTCGTCGCCGCGAAGGGTGCCGTCGCGGGAGTCGGGATCCCGGCGCGGGACAACACCCAGCTGCGCTACCCCGTGATCACGCTCGCCGACGACGCCGCGACGACGGCCTTCGTCGCCTATCTGCTCAGCGCACCGGGGCTCGCCACGCTGCGGTCGTTCGGGTTCGGTGCGCCCTGAGCGGCCGGCCCCGTCCGCCGCGTCCGCTGCGTCCGCCGCGTCGCTGGGTCCGCCTCGTTCGCCCCGTGTGCCTCGTTCGCACCGCGCAGGCCGGCGTGAGATGAGGCGGGCCGGTCGGTGGCGCTCGCGCGTGGCGCTCGGGGTGCCGGCCGCCGTGGCGCTCCTGCTGCTCGTCGTCCCGCTCGTGGCCCTGCTCCTGCGGGCCGACTGGGGCCGGCTGCCCGCGGATCTCACGGCCCCCTCCGTCCTGCCGGCGTTGCGGCTGTCGTTGGCGACGACGTCGTGCACGGCGGTGCTGTGCCTGCTTCTGGGAACTCCCCTCGCGTGGTTCCTCGCCCGCTCCGAGCACGTGGCCACGCGCTGGGTGCGGGCGGTGCTGACGGTGCCGCTCGTGCTGCCCCCGGTCGTCGGTGGCGTGGCCCTGCTCATGACGTGGGGTCGCAACGGCCTGCTCGGACAGCACCTGTCGCCGCTGGGGCTCCAGATCCCGTTCACGACGGTGGCCGTCGTGCTCGCCGAGACGTTCGTCGCCATGCCGTACTACGTGCTCGCGGTCGAGGGCGCCCTGCGCGGGCTCGACCCGCGCCTGGAGTCCCTCGCCCGGACCCTCGGTGCCAGCGACCTGCGCTACCTGCGCACCGTCGCCGTGCCCCTCGTGCTGCCGGGCATCGCGGGCGGTCTGGCGCTCGCGTGGGCCCGGGCGCTCGGCGAGTTCGGCGCCACGATCACCTTCGCCGGCAACTTCCAGGGCCGCACGCAGACCCTCCCCCTGCTCGTCTACGTCGAGCTCGAGCGTGACCCGCAGGTCGCCGTGTCGATCAGCATCATGCTGCTCGCCGTCAGCATCCTCGTCCTCGGCGTGCTCCGGGGGCGGTGGCTGCGGTGAGCGCCCCCTCCTCGCCACGGACGCGTGGCTCGCTGGATGCGCGGATCCGGTTGCGCCGCGGCGGCTTCCGCGTCGACGTCGCACTGTCCGCCGCCCCCGGCCAGGTCATCGGCCTGCTCGGGCCCAACGGGGGCGGCAAGACGACGGCCGTGCTCGCGCTGGCCGGGGTGCTGCCGGTCGAGGACGGTCACGTCCGCGTCGGGGAGGCGACCTGGGACGACGGGCGCCGACGGGTCCCCGCCGAGCAGCGCGCTGTCGGGCTCATGCTCGCCGACAGCCTCCTGTTCCCCCACCTGCGCGCACTCGACAACGTGGCGTACGGGCCCCGCAGCCGCGGCGTCGACCGGCGCACCGCGCGCGAGCGGGCACTGGCCGAGCTCGGACGCGTCGGCCTCGCCGAGCGCGCCGACGCGCGTCCCCGCGAGCTGTCCTCCGGCCAGCAGGCCCGCGTCGCCCTCGCCCGCGCGCTCGCGACCGACCCGTCGCTGCTGCTGCTCGACGAGCCGCTCGCGGCCCTCGACCCCGACACCCGGGCACGCACCCGCAGCGACCTCGCGGCGCGCCTCGCCGGCTACGACGGCGTCACCGTCCTGGTCACCCACGACCCCCTCGACGCCCTGACGCTCGCCGACCACCTCGTCTTCGTCGAGGACGGCCGCGTGTCCCAGGCCGGGACTCCCGCCGAGGTGCTGAGCGAGCCGCGCAGCCCCTACGTGGCCACCGTCGTCGGACTCAACCTCTATGCAGGACAAGGCGACTCGCACGGCCACGTGACGACGTCAACCGGCACCGTGCTCGTCACGACCGACCCCACCGAGGGGCCGGTGTGGGCGACCGTCCCGCCCCATGGCGTCGCGCTGCACCGCACGCGACCGGACGGCTCCCCCCGCAACACGTGGGGGGTGCAGGTGAGGTCGGTGACGATGCAGGGCCAGTCGGCCCGGGTCGGCCTGGAGGGCGACCTCTCGCTGACCGCCGAGGTGACCCTCGAGTCGGTCGCCGGCCTCGGCATCCGCGTCGGCGAGCGGCTGTGGGCCGCCGTCAAGGCCACCGAGGTCCGCACCTACCCCCGGTGACCCGTCGAGCGTTTCGACCGCCGCCGGCGCACGGCCCCGAACAGCCGCGTCGCGGGATCCGGGGACGGACCGCGCGCTCACCCGAGGGCACAGCCGCCCCACGCGTCCCACATTTTGGACACGATGCTCGGACGTCCTACTATTTCGCCATGCCAGCGACGAGGCTGATGCCCACCGAAGAGGCCGCCGACCTGATCGAGCTGACCCGGGAGATCTGCCGCAAGGACCTCGCCCCGCAGGTCGACGCCGCGGAGCGGGCCCGCGAGTTCCCCGAGAAGGCCTTCCACACGCTGGGGCAGGCCGGGCTGCTGTCGCTTCCCTACCCCGAGGACTTCGGCGGCGCGGACCAGCCCTACGAGGTGTACCTGCAGGTGGTCGAGGAGATCGCCTCGGTCTGGATGAGCCTCGCCGTCGGCGTCAGCGTCCACAGCCTGACCGCCTACCCGGTTGCGGCCCACGGTACCGACGAGCAGAAGGCCGCGCTGCTGACCGGGATGCTCTCCGGAGGGCAGCTCGGCGCCTACTGCCTCTCCGAGCCGCTCGCCGGCTCCGACATCGCCTCGATGACGACGCGGGCCACGCGCACCGCCGAAGGCTGGTCGCTCAAGGGCACCAAGGCCTGGATCAGCCACGCCGGGCACGCGGACTACTACACGACCTTCGCGCGCACCTCCGACGACGGTGGCCGGGGCCTGTCGACGTTCGTCGTGCCGGCCGACGCCCCCGGCCTGACCTTCGCCGAGCCCGAGCGCAAGATGGGCCTGCACTGCGACCCGGTCGCGCAGGTGACGTTCGACGCCGTCCCGGTCGCCGCCGACCGGCTCGTCGGGGGCGAGGGGGAGGGTATGCACATCGCCCTCGCGGCCCTCGACTCCGGCCGCCTCGGCATCGCCGCCGCCGCCACGGGCCTGGCCCAGGCCGCTCTCGACGCCGCCGTGCGGTACGCGTCGGAGCGTGTGCAGTTCGGACGCCGCATCGCCGACTTCCAGGGGCTGGCCTTCCTCCTCGCCGACCTCGAGGCCGCGGTCACCAGCGCCCGCGCGACGTACCTGCACGCGGCGCGCCTGCGCGATGCGGGCCGGCCGTTCACCAAGGAGGCCGCGGTGGCCAAGCTCGTCGCCACGGACGCGGCGATGAGGGTGACCACCGACGCCGTGCAGGTGCTCGGTGGCGCCGGCTACACCGAGGACTTCCCGCTCGAACGCTACATGCGCGAGGCGAAGGTGACCCAGATCTTCGAGGGCACCAACCAGATCCAGCGACTCGTCGTCTCCCGCCAGCTGCTCGCCCAGGTCCGCTGACCCGCGAGCCCGGGCGCTCTCGACCCGCCCTCGCACGACCCGCCTGACCTGCTCGCCGCTCCCAGACCCGAAAGGCCTTGCCATGCAGCTGAACTCCTCGACCGTCGCCCTCGTGACCGGTGGCGGCTCGGGCCTCGGTGGCGCGACCGTCCGCCGGCTCGTCGGCGACGGCGCGACGGTCGTCGTCGTCGACCTCGAGGGGTCGGCCGCCCCGGCGCTCGTCGACGAGCTCCGCAGCGACCGAGTCGTCTTCGCTCCCGCCGACGTGCGCGACGAGGGACAGGTGCGGGCCGCCGTCGATCGCGCCACCTCGCTCGGGGAGCTGCGCATCGCCGTCAGCTGCGCCGGCGTCGCCACCCCGGGCCGCGTCCTCGGTCGGGGCGGCCCGCTCGCCCTCGACACGTTCCGGACCGTGGTCGACATCAACCTCGTCGGGTCCTTCAACGTCCTGCGGCTCGCCGCCGCCGCGATGGCCGGCAACGAACCGCTCGACGGCGACCGCGGTGTCATCGTCAACACGGCCAGCATCGCCGCCTTCGACGGCCAGATCGGCCAGGCCGCCTACGCGGCGAGCAAGGGCGGCGTCGTGGGTCTCACGCTGTCGGCGGCACGCGACCTGGCGGACAAGGCGATCCGCGTCATGACCATCGCCCCCGGCACGTTCGAGACGCCGATGCTCGCCGGGCTGCCCGGCGAGGTCAAGGAGATCCTCGAGAAGCAGGTGCCGCACCCCTCGCGTCTCGGTGACCCGGCCGAGTACGCCTCACTGGTGCGGCACATCGTCGACAACCCGATGCTCAACGGCGAGGTCATCCGCCTCGACGGCGCGCTCCGGATGCCGCCCCGCTGAGGTCCGCCCTGCCGCGCACGACCGGCCCTTCGGCGTGCGCGCCCGCTTCCGGCGTGCAGGCCCGGCGCTTCCGCGTTCCTGCCCGGCACAATGGACGAGTGAGCGAGCCGGGTGCCGACCTCGTCCTCGCGCCGGGGCCGGGCCTGCGGCGCGGGCTCGTCATCCCGGCCGCCGAGCTCGTCGAGCGCTTCAGCAGGTCCTCCGGGCCGGGAGGCCAGGGCGTCAACACCACGGACAGCCGCGTCGAGCTGCTCTTCGAGCCGGGTACCTCGAGCGCGCTCAGCGCGACGCAGCGCGAGCGCGCCGTCGCGGCGCTCGCGGGCCGCCTCGTCGGGGGCCGTGTCTCGGTCGTCGCGTCGGAGCACCGCTCCCAGCTGCGCAACCGCGCCGCCGCTCGCGAGCGGCTCGAGGCGCTGCTGCGCGAGGCCCTCGCCCCGCCTCCGCCGACCCGACGGGCGACGAGGCCGACGCGGGGGTCGCAGCAGCGGCGGCTCGCCGGCAAGAAACGCCGGGGCGAGGTGAAGTCCGGCCGCGGCCGCATCCGCCCGGAGTGACCGACAGCGCGCCGGACCGCCGGCCCGTGGACGAGGCATCGATCAGGCGTGGGGCGGGTCGAGGACAGTGGTACCGACGACGGCGCCGACCTCGATGGGCCCGTACACGTGCGGGAAGACCTCGCCGCTCGTGGGGTCGCCCACCTCGTGCACGACGCGTGAGCCGAGACGGCTCTCGTCGATCTCGAGCAGGACGAGCGGCTCGCCGACGTCGCCGTAGAAACGCCGGCGCACGACCGGCCACTGCTGCGCCGAGGACGCGTGGATGAACCCCTCCTCGGCGAGGGACAGCCGGCGCGTCGAGCGGGTGTAGACGCCGTCTCGCAGCGCCTGCTCCCAGTGGGCCCGCTCGGCCAGGTGGTAGATGGTCACCGTCCCATGATGACGCGTCGGCGGTCGGCGGGGTGTCCGGCCGGTCTCGCGCTCGCGCACGGGACGCACGGGCCGGCTCCACCCGCTGTGGCCGGGGAGCGACACGTCACCGCGGACCGGGTGTTGTCATCGAGGCTCGGGCGTGCGAGGGTCTGGGACTGAGCGGTCCAGCCACCCGGCCGACTCGTGCCCACCTGATCGGACGAGTCATGGCGCCCTTCGCCGACCGGTCCTTCCCTCCTGCCCCCGCCGATCCGCCGATCGGGGACCACACGGCCCGCGACGACGTCACCGCTGCCCTCTTCGGCGAGCTCGCCGAGGCCGCGACCCCGGCACAGCGCGACGCCGTCGTGGAACGCATCTGCCTGCTCTACCTCGACCTGTGCACGACGCTGGCCGGCCGGTACACCGGCCGGGGGGTCGAGCACGACGACCTCGTGCAGGTGGCCAGGCTCTCGCTCGTGGCGGCCGTCGGACGCTACCGTCCCGACCGCGGCACCTCGTTCGCGGCGTATGCCGTGCCGACGATCACCGGCGAGCTCAAGCGGCACTTCCGCGACAAGGCGTGGCTCGTCCGGCCGCCACGGCGTCTCCAGGAGCTGCGCGCCGACGCCGCCGCCCACCGGGAGCGCCTCGAGCAGTGCTTCGGACGACCCGTGTCGGACACCGAGCTGGCCCGTTCGCTGTCGACGACCAGGTCGGACGTGCGCGAGGCCGTCGCGACCAGCCGGTGCTACCAGGGCGAACCGCTCGAGCATCGGATCCGCGAGGACGACGACCAGCCGCTCGAGCGCAGCATCGCCTACGACGACGCCGACCTCGTCGGCGCCGACGACCGGGTGTGGCTCGGTGCGGCCGTCCGTCACCTGCCCTCGGAGGACCGTGACCTGCTGCACCGACGGTTCGTCGACGACCTGAGCCAGCGCGAGATCGGCGAGGCGCTCGGCGTGAGCCAGATGCAGGTGTCCCGCTCGCTGCGTCGGGTGCTCCGGACGCTGCGGGAGCGCATCGCCTGACGTTGTCGTGCCATGGTTCTCGCGTGGGGAACGACTCCCGGGCGCGGACGCAGCGGCGGCTCGTCGCGCTCGTCCAGGTGCTCGGGCTCGCCGTGTGGTTCTCGGCGACGGCGGTCGCGCCGAGCCTGCGGTCGGAGTGGGGGCTGTCGACGACCGCTGCCGTCTGGCTGACGGCGTCGGTGCAGGTCGGTTTCGCCGCCGGGGCGGTCACGTCGAGCACGCTCGGGCTGGCGGACCGCGTGCAGCCGCACCACCTCATGGCGGCCTGCGCCGTCGGTGCCGCCGCGTGCACGGGCCTGCTCGCGGCCCTGGCGCACGGCCCGGCCGTCGCCGTGCCACTGCGCGCGTTGACCGGGTTCTTCCTCGCCGGCGTCTATCCGGTGGGCATGAAGCTCACCGCCTCGTGGGCTGCGCCGTCCGACCGTGGGCGCGCGTTCGGGGTCCTCATCGGCGCGCTGACGCTCGGGTCCGCGATGCCGCACCTCGTCGCGAGCCTCGGCCCCCTGCCCTGGCGCGGCGTCATGGTCGTGGCAGCGGGGATCACCGTGCTGGCCGCGACCGTCGCCTGGGCCCTCGTTCGACCCGGTCCCCTGTTGACCGCCTCCGCCCGCCCGCACGCGCGGTACGCCGTCGAGGTGTTCCGCGAGCGTCGGCCCCGCCTGGCGAACCTCGGCTACTTCGGCCACATGTGGGAGCTCTACGCCTTCTGGACGTGGCTGTCGGCGTTCCTCGTCGCCGGCCGCGCGGCCGCAGGACGCGAGGGCCCGGGTGCGGCGGTGAGCCTGCTGACCTTCGCCGTCATCGGGCTCGCCGGGGCGGCGGGGGCACTCGCGGGCGGCATCCTCGCCGACCGCCGGGGCCGCTCGTTCGCGGCGACGAGCGCGCTCGTCGTCAGCGGCACCTGCTGCCTGCTGTCGGCCTGGGCCTACTCCTGGCCGCCGGCAGCCAGCGTCCCGTTCCTCGCCGTGTGGGGCGCAGCGGTCATCGCAGACTCCGGCGTCTTCTCGACGGCGCTGAGCGAGACGGTCGACCAGCGCTTCGTGGGCACGGCGTTGACGGTGCAGACCGCCGTCGGTTTCGGCCTCACGGTCGTCCCGATCCAGCTCGTGGCGCTGCTGGCGGCCCACGCCGGCTGGCAGTTCGCGTTCCTGCTCCTCGCTCCCGGACCGCTGGCCGGTGCGCTGGCGATGTGGCGGTTCGGACGCGTCGGTGCGGGGCGCGCGGCGGTCGGCTGACGCACCACCGGACGGTCAGAGGCGCCGGGCGACGAGGAGGTTGTCGAGCAGCTCGCCCTTCTGGCCGTCGGGCCCCGTTCCCGTGCGGGTCACCCGCTCGCTGCGCTCGACCAGCCACCCGTCGCCCAGGCCGATGGCCGCCAGCGTCGCTGCGACCGTGGGGAACTCGTGTCCGTGGCCGATCGGCGCCCACGACGGGGCCGCTGCGTGGTCGACGACGAGGAGCCAACCTCCCGGAGTCACCGTGAGCGAGGCGCGGTGCAGCACGGCGTCGCGGTCCAGCTCGAGCGGCGTCTGCAGGAACGAGGCCGTGACGAGCGCGAACGGCCCATCGGGCATCGACACCGCGAGGTCGTGCCGCTCGGTGCTGACGCGGTCGCGCACGCCACGGGCTCGAGCCAACGCGTCGACGCGCCCGAGCGCCGTCGCCGAGAGGTCGACGGCCGTCACGGACCAGCCCCGCTCGGCGAGCCACACGGCGTCGCCGCCGTGCCCGGCCCCGAGGTCGAGCGCACGGGCACCCGGTCCCGGGGGCACGACCACGTGCTCCTCGACGAGCCGCACGAGCGACGCGTTGGGCCGCGTGCCCCAGTCGTCGGCGAGCCGGCCGTAGTGCTGCTCCCAGTACTCCGCGGGGTCGCGCGGTCGGTCGTCCGGGTGGCGGTGGGCGTCGTGGCGGTCGTCGTGGCGGTGGTCGTCGTGGCCCTCGCGGGCCCGGGGCTGCGCGTCGCTCGTCATCACCCGATGCTGACCCGAGCAGTCCTCGGACTGCAAGCCAGCTTGCACTAGCAGCAAATCACCGCCATCCTGCCGACATGGACGACGCGGCCTCCGGCGACGACATCGCGCAGGCCCTCGACGGCGTCGCGCCCCGCCTGCGCCGACTGCGCACCCAGCGCGGACGCACGCTCGCGGACGTGTCCGCCGAGACCGGCGTCGGCGTCAGCACGCTGTCGCGTCTTGAGTCCGGGCGGCGCCGTCCGACGCTCGACCTCCTGCTGCCGCTGGCCCGGGCCTACCGCGTCCCGCTTGACGACCTCGTCGGCGCACCGCCGTCGGGCGACCCGCGGGTGCACCCGAAGGCGGTGCGGCGCAACGGCATGGTCTTCATCCCGTTGACCCGGAACGCCGGTGGCATCCAGGCCTTCAAGCTCATCCTGCCGGGCCGGCGTCGCACCCCGCCGAAGCCGCAGCGGCACGACGGCTTCGAGTGGGTCTACGTGCTCGGTGGCAGTCTCGAGCTCCTGCTCGGTGACACCGTGACCGTGCTCGACGAGGGTGAGGCCGCCGAGTTCGAGACCCGGACGCCGCACGCGATGCGCAGCGCCACCGAGCACCCGGTCGAGCTGCTGTCGCTCTTCAGCCCCCAGGGCGAGCAGATCCATCTCCGCGACGCCTGACGTCGCTGCGTCCGGTCGGTCCGGCGCCCGGCCCCTCCGGCGCCCCGGTGGCTCGGCAGCCGCACCCGTGGCAGGGCACCCCTCGCCGTGGGGTGCCTCGCTCAGGCGGTTCGGCCCGCCCGAGCGGCACGACGGACGGCGCGGGCGAGGACCTCGTCGAGGTCCTCGGGCACCGTCAGGAGGTCGAGGAGCAGGCGGCCGTCGTGCACGTGTCCGACGACCGGCGGCTCACCGAGGCGCAGCGGCTCCGCGAGCCGGTGCGGCAACGCCACGGCGGCGCTGGGCAGCGGCACCCCGGGTGCTCCCCCACCGCCGACGCGGCCCTCCGACTCGACCGCCCGCGCCAGGTCGGGCCCGATGGCGAGGGCCAGCCGCCGCGCCCGTGCGAGGAGGACGTCCCTGCGCTGGTCGAGCGCCCGGGCCACCGGCGTGGGCGGGCCGGACAGCGTCGCCTCGAGCGCGGCCAGCGTCAGCTTGTCGACGCGCAGCGCGCGCGCCAAGGGGTGTCGCCGGAGCCGGTTCACGAGGTCGGCGTCGCCGAGCAGCAGGCCGCACTGGGGCCCGCCGAGGAGCTTGTCGCCGGAGGCGGTGACGATCGCGGCCCCGGCTCGTAGCGTCGAGTCGGCGTCGGGCTCCTCGGGCAGGCGTGGGTGCGGGGCGAGCAGGCCCGACCCGATGTCGGCGACGACGGGCGGTCCGAGCGTCGCGAGGTCGGACACGGCCACGCTGGAGGTGAAGCCCTCGACGCGGAAGTTGGACGGGTGCACCTTGAGGACGAACGCGGTCCGGTCGGTGAGCGCGTCGGCGTAGTCGGCGCGGCGGACGCGGTTCGTGGTGCCCACCTCGCGCAGCCGGGCCCCGACCGACTCGACGAGCTCGGGGATGCGGAAGCCGTCGCCGATCTCGACGAGCTCGCCGCGCGCCACGAGGACCTCACGGTCGGGCGCGAGCGCCCGCGCGACGAGGGCGAGGGCGGCGGCGCCGTTGTTGACGACGTGCACGTCGCCGGCGGCGGGCACGGCGCGGCGGAGGGCGTCGAGGGTCGCCGCGCCGCGTCGGCCACGGCGTCCGGTGCCGAGGTCGAGCTCGACGTCGGTCGCGCCGGCCGCGACGGTCACTGCCTCGACCGCCGCGTCGGACAGGGCGGCGCGGCCGAGGTTGGTGTGCACCACGACTCCCGTCGCGTTGACGACCCGCCGCATCGACGTCGGCCCGTGCGGCAGCCGGGTCAGCACCTCGCCGACGACGGACTCGGGCGCGACCTCACCGGCCCGGCACGCGGCGAGCACCTCCACGACGACCCTCTTGACGCGCTGACGGCCGAGCCGATCGGCGGCCGCAGCCACACCCGCGTCGGCGAGCACGGCGTCGGT
Organism: Monashia sp. HAY1-2A; assembly: GCF_056755315.1. Taxonomy (NCBI): domain Bacteria; kingdom Bacillati; phylum Actinomycetota; class Actinomycetes; order Micrococcales; family Intrasporangiaceae; genus Intrasporangium; species Monashia sp. HAY1-2A. The sequence continues at coordinate 10,680 of NZ_JBNDHY010000062.1, read as the reverse complement.
GCGCGGTACGCGGCGTCGGGGGTCCTGCAACGCGGCCTCCCTCGGCAGGAGCGGTCGGACGGTCGGTGCCGGAAAGGGGCGGCACGGGTCGGGGGCTCGGGGGAACGTGTTGGCGGAGGCGGACGGGAATCGAACCCGCCTGACCGGGATACCCGGTCACCACGGTTTTGAAGACCGCGCCCGTCACCAGGCGGGAAACGCCTCCGCGACCGACCCTACCCCGCGGGCGGCCTCCTCGACCCGTGTCGTCCCCTTGCGCTGCGGCTTCCGCGATGTCCCTCCCGCGGTGGCACGATGGCGGCATGACGGCGCCCACGACCACTCGGACCGAACCAGGCCTGCGCCTGACCCAGTACACGTCCGGTGGCGGGTGTGCCTGCAAGGTGCCGCCGGGCGAGCTCGAACGCGTCCTGGGCGCGTTGGCGCCCGATACGGGGCCGGACCTGCTCGTCGGCGTCGAGACCGGGGACGACGCCGCCGTGGTGCGGATCGACGGTGACCGCGCCGTCGTCGCGACGACCGACTTCTTCACCCCCGTCGTCGACGACCCGTACGACTGGGGGCGCATCGCCGCGACCAACGCCCTCTCCGACGTCTGGGCCATGGGCGGTGAGCCGCTCGTCGCCCTCAACCTCCTCGCCTGGCCCCGCGACCGCATCCCCTTCGACGTCGCCGGGCAGGTGCTCCGCGGTGGTGCCGACGTGGCCCGCGCCGCCGGGTGCCACCTCGCCGGGGGTCACAGCATCGACGACCCGGAGCCGAAGTACGGCCTGGCCGTCACCGGCCTCGCGCACCCGGATCGCCTGCTGCGCAACGATGCCGGCGTCCCGGGCCTGCCGCTGACGTTGACCAAGCCAATCGGTCTCGGCCTGCTCAACAACCGCCACAAGGCCACCGGCGAGGTCTTCGCCGAGGCCGTCGCCGTGATGACGACCCCTAACGGTCCCGCCTCGCGCGCGGCGCTCGCCGCCGGGCTGCGCTGTGCGACGGACGTCACCGGATTCGGCCTGCTCGGTCACCTCTACAAGCTGTGCCGCGCGAGCGGCGTCGGGGCGGTCGTCGAGGCCGCGGCCGTGCCGTACGTCGACGGGGCCCGCGCCGCGTACGCGGCGGGCTACCTGCCCGGGGGCAGCCGGCGCAACCTCGACTGGGTGCGCCCGCAGCTCGCCTCTCGTGTGGACGAGGACGAGCTGGTGCTGCTCGCGGACGCGCAGACCTCGGGCGGGCTCCTCGTCGCCGGAGAGCTGCCCGGCCACCCCGTGGTCGGCCGTCTCGTGGCGCTCGACGACCCCGCGCTCGACGGACGCGTCGTCTCGGTCCGCTGACCTGCTCGGCACGCGTCCGGCCCCCCGCGTAGACTGCGACCCGATGGCGGTGGGGCTCGCCGACAACCGCAGCACGACGCTGCCGACAGTCCCTACCTGACGAATTCGCCTGTCCAGGTAGGAGAACCGCATGACCGCACCACTCGGCCGCGACCCGCAGGTCGACGAGACCGTCGCGCCCCGTCAGCCACGCGGCCTCGCCCCCCGTCAGCCACGCGGCCACGTGGACCCCCGGGTGGCCCCTGACGTCGGCCCTGACGTCGGCCCCGACGTCGGCGGGACCGTCCCGGAGCGGCGCCGGGACCGGGGCGCGCACCAGCTCGTGCTGCCGGTCATCGCCCTCGGCGGCGTCCTCGGTGCCTGCGCCCGCTACGGCCTCGCCCAGGCGCTCCCGACCCCGGCCGGCGGCATCCCGTGGACCACGCTGTCGGTCAACGTCTCCGGCAGCCTGCTCATCGGCGTCCTCATGGTCTTCGTCGTCGAGGTCGGCGGCGCGCACCCGCTGCTGCGCCCGTTCGCCGGCGTCGGCGTCCTCGGCGGCTTCACGACCTTCAGCACGTACACGTCCGAGACCACGGTGCTGCTCCACGGCGGGCACCCGGCCCTCGCCCTCGGCTACCTCGTCGGCACCCCGGTCGCCACCCTGGCCGGCGTCGCGGCCGGGGTCCTGCTCACCCGCGCGGCGCTCGCCGTGCGCCACCGTCTCGCCACCCGTGGAGGTTCCCGATGACGACGCTCGACGGCCCCGCCCGCCGCCTCACGGTCTACATCGGCGAGGCGGACACGTGGCACCACCGCCCGCTGCACAGCGAGATCGTGCACCGCGCCCACGCCGCCGGCCTCGCCGGCGCGAGCGTGTTCCGCGGCATCGAGGGCTTCGGCTCGTCCAACCTCGTGCACACCTCACGGCTGCTCTCCCTGTCCGAGGACCTGCCCGTGGCCGTCGTCGTCATCGACACGGCCGACCGCATCGACGCCTTCCTCCCGCAGGTGCAGGAGGTCGTCGGTGAGGGGCTGGTGACCATCGACGACGTCCACGTCGTGCACCACGTCTACCGCCCACGGCCCGCAGCCCCCGGCACCGCGGGCTCCCCCGACGCCGGCCGCACCGACGCCGGGGGCACCGAGCCGTGACGGCTCTGCTCCTCGTGTGCGCCGGCGCGGCCGTCGGGGCTCCCGCCCGCTACCTCACCGACCGCGCCGTCCAGGCCCGCCACGACAGCCTCATGCCGTGGGGGACCTTGACGGTGAACGTCGTCGGCTCCCTGGTCCTCGGGCTCGTCACCGGCCTGTCGGTGGCCCACCACCTGTCACCGGCCGTCACGCTCGGCATCGGGACCGGCTTCTGCGGGGCGCTCACCACGTACTCGACGTTCAGCTACGAGACGGTGCGGCTGCTCGAGTCGCGAGCCGTCCTCGTCGCCGCGCTCAACGTCGTCGGGTCGCTCGTGGCCGGCCTCGCGGCCGCGCTGGCCGGCTACGCCCTCGGCGCCGCGCTCTAGCCGCCGCACCGCGGAGGCCGGACGGTCACGTGAGCGGCTGGCCGCCCGTCACGCCGAGCACCTCGCCGGTGACGTAGCTCGACTCCTGCGAGGCGAGGAACACGTACGCGGGGGCCAGCTCCGCCGGCTGGCCCGCCCGACCGAGCGGTGTCTGCTCTCCGAACGACTCGACCTTGTCGCCGGGCATCGTGGCGGGGATGAGCGGCGTCCAGATCGGTCCGGGCGCCACGGCGTTGACGCGGATTCCCTTCTGCGCCAACGACTGCGCGAGTCCCTGCGTGAACGCGACGATGCCCGCCTTCGTCGTGGCGTAGTCGAGCAGCTCCGGGGAGGGCTGCCGCGACTGGATCGAGGAGGTGTTGATGATCGTCGCGCCGGGCTGCAGGTGCGGCAGCGCCTCGCGGCAGAGCCAGAACATCGCGTAGAGGTTCGTCTTCATGACGCGGTCGAGCTGCTCGGTGGTGATGGCGGCGAGGCCGCCGGGCTGGGCCATCTGGTAGGCCGCGTTGTTGACGAGGACGTCGATGCCGCCCAGCTTCTCGACGGCCTCCTCGACGACGCGTCGGCACTCCTCCTCCCGGGTGAGGTCGGTCAGGCAGACGGCGCCCTGACGGCCCGCCTCACGCACGAGCCGGACCGTCTCCTCGGCGTCGGCCTCCTCCTCGGGAAGGCACGCGACGAGCACGTCCGCGCCCTCCCGGGCGAAGGCGATGGCGACGGCCCGGCCGATGCCCGAGTCGCCGCCCGTGATGACGGCCCGCTTGCCCGCGAGCCGGCCGCTGCCGCGGTAGGACTCCTCCCCGTGGTCGGGCTCGTCGCCCATCTGGCCGGTCAGCCCGGGGTGCGGGATCGTCGCACTGTCCTCGGGCTGGTCGTACTGCCGGCTGGGGTCCTGGGGCGTGTGCTGGTCCGACATGGGTGGCCTTCCTGTCCTCTGGGTCCGCCGCGGCGGCCTGCTGCCCCACTCCTACCCCTTGCCACGGCGCGTCCACCCTCGCGTTCGGACAGGCCCTTGACCGAGCCCCGGAGCGTGCGCCACAGTCTCCCCATTCCGCTGACAAATCGATTGGGCACACATGGCAACGACGCCGAGAGCTTCGATGAAGGACGTGGCCGCCCTGGCCGGTGTCTCGGTCACGACCGTGTCCCACGTCCTCAGCGACGCCTCCGGCAAGCGGATCAGCCCCGAGACGCGAGAACGGGTCCGGTCCGCCGCCGAGCGGCTCGGCTACCGACCCAACGCCGTCGCCCGCGGGCTTCGACTGCGCCGCACCCACACGCTCGGGCTGGTCAGTGACCAGATCGCGACCAGCCCGCATGCAGGGCACCTGATCCTCGGCGCCCAGGAGGCGGCCTCGAAGCTCGGGTGGCTGCTCGTGCTCGTCAACACCTCGGACGACCGCGACCTCGAGGAGCGCGAGATCCGCTCGCTCCTCGACCGGCAGGTGGACGGGTTCCTCTACGCGACGATGTACCACCGGATCGTGGAGGTGCCGCGTGCCCTTGCCGGCAGCCCCACGGTCCTGCTCGACTCACGTCCCGTGGACGGTTCGGTGTCGTCCGTCGTCCCGGACGAGGTCGCGGGAGGTCGCGCGGCCGTCCGAGAGCTGCTGCGCCACGGCCACCGACGGGTCGGCTTCGTGACGAACGTCGACGACATCCCCGCCACCCATGGCCGGCTCGAGGGCTACCGGCAGGCCCTGGCCGAGGCCGGGATCCGCTTCGACCCCCGGCTCGTCGTGTCCGAGGTCCCCGACACGCACGGTGGCCAGCGGGCGGCCCGCCGGCTCCTCGGTGGACCCGATCGCCCGACCGCCCTGTTCTGCTTCAGCGACTCGATGGCGATGGGCGCCTACCACGCCGCGGCGGAGCTGGGGCTGCGGATCCCCCACGACGTGTCGGTCGTCGGCTTCGACAACCACGAGCTCATCGCAGACGGCCTGCGTCCCGAGCTGACCACCGTTGCTCTCCCGCACCACGCGATGGGGGTGCGGGCGGTCGAGCAGCTGCTGCACGAGATCGACCTGGCGGCGCCGGCCACCCCGAGCCACCAGTCCCTGCCGTGCCCCGTGGTACGGCGCCGCTCGGTGGGCCCACCAGGCCCCACCTAGCCGGCAGCTCCACCCGCAGGACCGTCGTCGCGCCGTCCGCTCTGGACGCCGTAGCGCACCCCCACCCGACGAGCGGCGATGCCGCGCGCCCCGACGACCCACCTGCGCCAGCCAGTCCACCTCCGTCACGACCCAAGGAAGCGATCGTGTGAACCTGCTCAACCGACACCGCAGCGGAGCCCTCCGCAGAAGGCGTACGACCACCACGGCTGCAGCCGGGGCCCTCGCCGTCCTCGCCACGCTGGCGACCGGCCCGGCTGCGTCCTCGGCCGAACCGGCCCCGTACACCGAGCAGTACCGGCCACAGTTCCACTACACGCCGGCCAAGAACTGGATGAACGACCCGAACGGGCTCGTCTACTACGCGGGCGAGTACCACCTCTTCTACCAGCACAACCCGTCCGGCAACCAGTGGGGCAACATGTCGTGGGGCCACGCCGTGAGCCCCGACCTCGTGCACTGGACCGAGCTGCCGGTCGCGATTCCCCAGGACGACCAGGAGATGGTCTTCTCCGGCAGCGCGGTGGTCGACAAGGACAACACGAGCGGGTTCGGCACCAGGGACAACCCCGCGATGGTCGCCGTGTACACCCGTCTCGACAAGGCGACCGGCATCCAGTCCCAGGCGCTGGCCTACAGCACCGACCACGGACGGACGTTCACCAAGTACGCCGACAACCCCGTTCTCGACATCGGGTCGCGTGACTTCCGAGACCCCAAGGTCTTCTGGTACGAGCCCGGTCACGAGTGGATCATGACCGTGGCCCTGAGCGCGGAGCACAAGGTGCGCTTCTACCGCTCGAGCAACCTCAAGATGTGGGAACACCTGAGCGACTTCGGACCCGCCGGTGCCACGGGCGGCGTCTGGGAGTGCCCCGACCTGTTCCCGCTCGCCGTCGACGGCGACAGGAAGAAGACCAAGTGGGTGCTGCTCGTCAACATGAACCCCGGCGGAATCGCGGGCGGGTCGGCGAACCAGTACTTCACCGGGACGTTCGACGGCACGCGCTTCGTCGCCGACGACAAGCCGTACGTCCCGCCGACCGGGCGTGACGTCGGCAGCTTCGACGACGGCACGTACGGCGGGTGGGCGTCCGACGGCGCCGCGTTCGGCACCACGCCCGCGACCGGGAACCTGCCGGGACAGGGAGGCGTCTCCGACTGGGTGGGCACCGGGCTGGCCAACAGCTTCAACGGTGGCGACGGAAGCGTCGGCACCCTGACCTCTCCCCCGTTCACCCTCGATCCCGGGTACCTCAACTTCAAGGTCGGCGGTGGGAACCACCCCTACGTGCCGGGGTCGACCGTCGACCCGGCTCCGCCGGCAGGGGACGTCTTCGCCGACTTCGAGGGCACCGACTACGGCCCCGGGTGGACGACGACCGGTGACTTCGTCGGTACCGGTCCCGTCAAGGGCACGATCGGCGACCAGCAGCAGGTCACCGGCTACCTCGGCGAGCAGCTGGTCAACACCTTCATCGACCACGACGCCTCGCAGGGAACCATCACCTCGCCGGAGTTCACGATCGCCAAGAGCCACATCAACCTGCTGGTGGGTGGCGGCAACCACCCGTCGACGACGAGTGAGCCGACCGCCGTGAACCTCCTCGTCGACGGCAAGGTCGTCAGGTCTGCCACCGGTACGAACAACGAGGCACTGAACTGGACGAGCTGGGACGTCGCCGAGTACGCCGGTCGGAGCGCGGTGATCCAGATCGTCGACAAGAACTCCGGCGGTTGGGGACACATCAACGTCGACCACATCATGTTCTCCGACGAGGCCGCGTCACCACGAGCCGTGGACACGTCCGTGCGCCTCGTCGTCGACGGCCAGGTCGTCCGGTCCGCCACCGGCTCGGACAGCGAGACGCTCGACTGGACCGGATGGGACGTCCGCAACCTGGCCGGCAAGAGCGCTCGAATCGTCTTGGCCGACAACAACACCGGCGGCTGGGGCCACGTCCTCGCCGACCAGTTCAGCCTGTCGAGCACCCCGGCGAGGTCCAGCGTCCAGCGGGCGCACTGGGTCGACTACGGCAAGGACGACTACGCCGGCGTCACCGTCAACGACGCCCCCGGTGGCCGACGCGTCATGATCGGCTGGATGAACAACTGGGAGTACTCCGGCTCCATCCCGACCTACCCGTGGCGCAGCGCCATGACGGTCCCGCGCGAGCTCGGCCTGCGCACGAGCGGGGACGGCCTGCGACTCGTGCAGCAGCCGGTCCGCGAGCTGCAGGGGCTGCGCGAGGCCGCCACGCTCAACACCGGCAACCTCGCGCTGCCGGACGGCTCCACGCGGCTACCGGCCAAGGGCACGGCGTACGAGCTGACCGCGACGTTCGCGCCGGGCACGGCGAGCACCTTCGGGCTCGCGGTGCGAACCGGGAACGGCCAGCAGACCCGCATCGGCTACGACCGGTCGGCCGGGGAGCTCTTCGTCGACCGGACCCGGTCCGGGGACGTCGGCTTCAGCTCCGACTTCCCCGGCGTGCAGCGCGCTCCGATGGCGGTCGACGCGAACGGGGAGGTGAGGGTGCGGGTCCTCGTCGACTGGTCGTCGGTCGAGGTCTTCGGTCAGGACGGCTCGGTCGCCATCACCGACCAGATCTTCCCCGACGCGGGAAGCGACGGCCTCGAGGCGTTCTCCACCGGCGGCACCGCAACGCTCAAGACGGTCAAGGTGACCCCGCTCCACTCCGCCTGGGTCGACTAGCCCACGAGGGCCGAACCCCCACCCGTGCTCGACCGTCGTTCTCCCGCGGCTGCCCCGACTAGGGGAAGGTCGCGGGAGAACGACGGTCCGACCGGCTTTCAGCGGGCCACGGAGGACCGGAGCATGGGTGTGGCCCTGACGGCGTTGACCGCCCGGTCCGCGACGACCTGGCCATCGCTGCCGGAGTCGAGGATCGTGTTCCGCGCCGACTCGGGGTCGACCATGACGGCGGTGACATCGAGGTCGTCCGCGGCCTCGGTCGTCAGCAGGGCGTCCACCTGGGCCGCGTAGCAGGAGTCGCTCGACGTCGAACGCACGTCCATCGCGACGACGTGGTTGGTGGAGACGAAGTTGCCGGCCCCCGCCACGAGCCGGATGATGACGGGGGTCGCGCCGCTGGGTCGGAGCCCTCGTGCGTCGACGACCTCGGAGAAGTGGTTGCCGACCACCGAGTTGTTGCTGCCGCTCACACGGAGCAGCCCACTGCAGTCGTCCACTCCGTTGTCGACTCCCAGGAACGGCGTCCAGGGCTCGTTGTCGCGCAGGAAGTGGTTGGTGGCCACGAGGTTCTCCGAGCTGTTCCCCGTGAGGACGACCATCCCTGGGTAGAACGAGTGCAGCCGGTTGTTCGTGACGCTGGAGCGCGTGACCCCTTCGAGTTGGACGCTGCTCGCGCCCCGGGGGAAGACGTTGTTCGCGGTGATGAGGAGCCCGCCGTGGCGCTCGGCGTAGATCGAGTGGCCCTTGAAGCCGGCTCCGACCAGGTTGTCGGTGACCTTGCACGCCTGCCCCCACCCGCGCAGCTCGATGCAGCTGCCACACTCCGCGAGGAAGTTGTCGTGCACCGACAGGGCGTCCGCGTGGTAGACGGTGAGGGCGTTCTCGAGGTAGACGAACCCCATGCCGGTCACCCGGAACGAGTCGTTGGCGTCCGCAACGTAGATGCCGGTCTTGCCGTTGGTGTAGGTGTTCTCCCGGTGCCGTCCCGACCCGTCGGGCTCGAAGTGCAGCCCGTCGAGGCAGAAGTTCGAGAACTCGACCGAGCTGAGGCGCGGGCTGCCGCTGCGTGCGACGAGGAAGGCAGCCCCGGTGGACTCCTCCGAGGCCACGCCGACGGGCAGGTCCACGAGGATGCGACTCCCTCCGGGCCACAGCTCGTGCAGGTCGGGCCACTCGTGCTCGGGGACGTTGAACCGGATGCTCGACGACGCGAAGCCGTGTCCGGAGCCCTGGATCGTGAGGAAGCTGACGTCGACGAGCACCTGCGTGCGAAGGCGGTAGTCCCCCGGCGGGAGGTAGATGACCGCGCCGGGCCTTCCTTCCTCCCCGGTACCGGTGGCGTGCTGCCGGGACTTGATGTCGGCGATGATGCTGTTGATCACCTCACCGACGTCCTCGAACGGGTCGCCGACGGGCCATGCGGTCACGTCGTAGTGGTTCTTGCTCGACACGAGTACTTCCCTTTTCCGCCGGGGTTCGACCCCCGGCTCGTGCGATGTGGCGGCGTCGGGCGTTCGTCAGCCCTTGACGGCGCCGAGGGTGAGGCCCGCGACGATGCGGCGCTGGAGGAAGAGCGTCAGGACGACGACGGGTACCGAGTAGAGACAGGCCAGGGCGGTCATCGGTCCCCACTGCAGGCCGAACTGGGTCTGGAAGTTCGCGATGACGATCGGGGTCGTCTGCCCCCGGGTCGCGGTCAGCAGGAGCGCGAAGAGGAACTCGTTCCATGAGGCGAGGAAAGCGAAGATCGCCGTCACCGCCACGCCGCCCGACACGACCGGCAGGATCACCGACCAGAGCGCGCGCATCCGACCGCAGCCGTCTACCCGGGCGGCCTCCTCGAGCTCGGCGGGCACCGACTCGAAGAAGCTGCACAGCAGCCAGATCGACAGTGGCAGCGAGATGGTCGCGTGGGCGAGGCCGAGGCCCGTCGGGGTGTCGCGAAGCCCGAGCGCGCTCGTCATCGCGACGAGCGGGATGCCGATCGCGACGGGAGGCACCATGCGGGTCACGAGGGTCGCCGACATGAACACGCGTCCGGCCCGGCTGGCGAACCGGGTGATGCCGTACGCCGCCGGCACCCCCAGGCCGATCGACAGCGCGGTGCTGATGAGTGCGGTGCTCAGGGAGTTGACGAACGAGGCGACGACGCCGGGGGCCTGAAGCGCGGCGGTGTAGTTCTCCAGGCTCCACGTCCGCGGCAGCACCGCGGGCGGGATGGCGATCGCGTCCGACGGCGTCTTGAAGGACGTGAGCACGAGGTAGACGAACGGGAAGCCGAAGAGGGCCACGACCACCACGAGGCAAACCCACAGGGCGACCACGGTCGAGCGTTTCTGGCCGACGTTCCTCATGAACGCTCACCTCCCGGGCTCCAGATGGTGCGAGCTGCGACGACGGCGACGGCAAGCAGCACGACGAGGTAGACGATGCTCATCGCCGCGGCCCTTCCGGGCTCACCGAAACGGACCATGGTCTGGTAGATGAGCAGGCTCAGGGTCTGCGACGCCGACTGCGGCCCGCCGCCGGTCTGGATGAGGATGACGTCGAAGGCACGCGCCGCGTCGACGCCCCGCACGATCAGCGCCACCGCGATGACTGGACGGAGCATCGGCAGGATGACGCGCACGAGCATGGTGGGCGCGCTCGCGCCGTCGAGCCGGGCAGCCTCGAGGACGTCTCCGGGGATGTTCTGCAGCCCGGCGAACAGCACGAGCGTCATGAACGAGGTGGTGAGCCAGATGTCCGGGATGGCGACCGAGAACAGCACGATGTCAGGGTTGCTGAGCCAGCCGACGGCATTGGGGTCCTCGAGGATGCCCACTTGGGACAGCAGCTGCCCGACGATGCCGAAGTTGTCGATGAGCAGGAACCGCCACAGCAGGCCCGCGACGACCGGCGCGATCATCAACGGGTAGAGAAAGATCGTGCGGAACACGCGGGAGCGCTGCCCCAAGGCGTTGAACAGCAGGGCCGTGGCGAGGCCGAGGGCGAACTCGCACGTCACGACGAACACGGTGTAGACC